>JBEBHW010000812.1:0-1873 GCA_040081145.1 Burkholderiaceae bacterium | reverse complement strand
TGAGCCCCCTGCGGGCCCCTGCGCGTAGCGCCTGCCGCGCCGCGCCGACCTCGGCGGCCAGGAGCGCGTGCGAACGTCAGCAACGGGCCGAAAGCCTGCCGTCGTTCCCACGCAGTACGACGCCAAACCGAAGAGTCAGGAGAACACCACCACCTGCCGAACCGCCTTGCCCTCGTGCAGCAAGTCGAAGCCCTGGTTGATTTCGTCGAGCCGCAAGCGGCCGGTAAGCAGCTTGTCCACCGGCAAGCGGCCCTGGCGGTACAGCGCCATGAAGCGTGGGATGTCGCGTGAGGGCACGCACGTGCCGATGTAGCTGCCCTTCAGGGTGCGCTCTTCGGCGACCAGACTCACGGCGTTGATGCCAAGAGTCGCCGTCGATGGCGGCAACCCGGCGGTCACGGTGGTCCCGCCGCGGCGCGTGATCGCGTACGCCAGCTCCAGGGCCCGGATCGCGCCGGCAAATTCGAACGCGTACTCCACGCCGCCGCCGCTGAGCGCACGCACTTGCTCTTTCGCGTCGCTGCTGCCGGCGTTGACGGTGTGGGTCGCGCCAAGCAATTTCGCCTGTTCCAGCTTCGCGTCCGACAAATCGACAGCAACAATCTGCCGCGCGCCCGCAGCCACCGCGCCGAGCACAGCCGCCAGGCCGACACCACCGAGGCCGATCACGGCAAGCGACGCACCCGCGCGCACTTGCGCCGTATTGACGACGGCGCCCACGCCCGTCAACACCGCGCAGCCAAACAGCGCGGCTTCGTCGAGCGGAATGTCGGCGTCGATTTTCACGAGCGAGCGGCGCGATCCGGTGGCGTATTCGGCGAACACCGAGCAACCCATGTGGTGATTCAGCGGTACGCCACCCAGAGTCAAGCGGCGCGCGCCGGAGAGCAAGGTGCCCGCGCCATTCGCCGCAGCGCCCGGCTCGCACAGCGCCGGCCGGCCTTCGGCGCACGGTGCGCAGTGGCCGCAGCTCGGAACGAAGACGACAACGACGTGATCGCCGCGCTGCAAATCATTGACGCCGGCGCCGACCTCGTGCACGACGCCCGAGGCCTCGTGGCCGAGCGCCATCGGCATCGGCCGCGGCCGGTCGCCGTTGATCACCGACAGGTCGGAGTGGCACAAACCCGCCGCGGCGACCTTGATCGTCACCTCATCCGGGCCCGGGGGCGCGAGTTCGACGCTGCGAATCGCCAGCGGTTTGCTGATCGCGTAGGGCGGCGTGGCGCCCATCGTGTCGAGCACGGCGGCGTTGATTTTCATGGGGGTGGGCACTCTGCAATTTTTGAGTCACGGCAGCGGGTCGTCGTCGCAGCCGAGTTCACGTTGATGGCGGATCGCGAGGACCAGCACGGCATCGTCGACCGACTCGTGACTGTAAAGCGCCAGATAGCCCGACTTGCCTCGCGAGATCACCAGCTCGCGCAACGGCAGCTCGACGGGCCGGCCGATCAGGGGATGGCGCTCAAGGAGCTCGAGGGCCTCCTCGATCAGCCCCACGGTCTTCAGCGCTGCCTTGGGGTCAGTCGCGATCAGAAAGTCGGTGAGGCGCTCCAGATCGGCAAGCGCTCGCGCCGAATAGATCAGGCGCGCCAAGACTTCGCCTTGGGCCGGCTCGCCACCTTGGCCGCGGCGCGCGCCCGGATGTAGGCGTGGACTTCGGCACCATCGAATCCCTTGCCGCTCTTGAGCGCCTCCTTGCGTGCAGCCTGCGCGCTGGCGACGAAGCGTGCGCGCTCGTCAGCTGCTGCGGCCGCCCTTCGTATCGCTTCGACCATGAACGCATGGGGAGACATTCCAAGGCGGATGGCCGCATTCGCGGCCTGCTCTTTCAGTTCATCGGGGAGTTTGAGGGAGGTGGTTGCCATGCGCT
>JBEBHW010000811.1:0-1874 GCA_040081145.1 Burkholderiaceae bacterium | reverse complement strand
ATCTGCGCCTTCCCCGCACCCCGGGCCAGCCGCCATGGTTCCGCACCTCATCACCGCGCTCACCGGCCCGATCAACGAGCTCGAGCAGCGCATTCTCGAGTCGCTGCCGGCCATCGAGCGCTGGTTTCGCCTCGAGTGGATGGAGCACACGCCGCCGTTCTACACGTCGGTGGACGTGCGCAACGCCGGCTTCAAGCTCGCGCCGGTGGACACCAACCTGTTTCCCGGGGGCTTCAACAATCTGACGCCAGAAATGCTGCCGCTCGCAGTTCAGGCGGCGATGGCCGCCATCGAAAAAATTTGCCCGGAAGCAAAGAACCTGCTGTTGATTCCGGAGAAGCATTCGCGCAACACCTTCTATCTGGCCAACGTCGCGCGGCTGATGCAGATCTTTCATCAAGCTGGGTTGAACGTGCGCCTGGGCACGCTCGATGAAGCGATCACCCAGCCCACCGAGGTCTCGCTGCCCGACGGGACGTCGTTGACGCTGGAGCCGCTGGTTCGATCGCGCGGGCGTCTCGGGCTCAAGGGCTTCGATCCTTGCACGATTTTGCTGAACAACGACTTGTCAGCGGGCCTGCCGCGTGTGCTGAGCAACTTGCACGAGCAGTACCTGCTGCCACCCCTGCACGCCGGCTGGGCGGTGCGGCGCAAGACGAAGCACTTTGCCGCTTACGAAGAGATCGCGAAGAAGTTTGCCAAGCTGCTCGGCATGGACCCGTGGCTCATCAACCCCTTGTTCGCGCGCTGTGGCGAAGTCAATTTCAGCGACGGCAGCGGCGCGCAGTGCCTGACGACGAACGCCGACGCGCTGCTGACGAAGATCCGCCGCAAGTACAAGGAGTACGGGATCCAGGAGAAGCCTTTCGTCGTCGTCAAGGCCGACGCCGGCACCTACGGCATGGGCGTCATGACGGTGCACGATGCGCGCGAGCTGGAGAACCTGAACAGCCGCGCGCGCAACAAGATGAGCGTCATCAAGGACGGGCAGGAGGTGAGCGAAGTCATCCTGCAAGAAGGCGTGCCGACCTACGAGCGTGTCAACGACGCCGTGGCCGAGCCCGTGGTCTACATGATCGATCGCTACGTGGTCGGCGGCTTCTACCGGGTCAACGCGGGCCGCGGCATCGACGAAAACCTGAACTCGCCGGGCGCGAGCTTCGTGCCGCTCGCCTTTGCCGAGTCGAACCAGATGCCCAAACCGGGCGTCAAACCCGGCGTCAGCGCACCGAACCGCTTCTACATGTACGGCGTGATCGCACGCCTGGCGATGGTCGCGGCAAGCTACGAACTCGAGGCCACCGACCCGAACGCCGAGGTCTACGAATAGAACACGCCCGTCCAGGCGCGCCGTGCTTGACGCACAATGGCGCGCTTTGGCCCCACCCACCCGGCCTGAACGCCATGCCGGATCGCCTGTGAAGCCCCAAGCCCCTTCGTCCAATCTCGCGGTATTGACCCTCGGTGCCATCGGCGTCGTCTACGGCGACATCGGCACCAGCCCGCTCTACGCGCTGAAGGAAGTCTTTGGGCCCAACCACGTGCCGCTGACGGCGGACAACATCTTCGGCGTGCTGTCCCTGCTGTTCTGGACGCTGACGGTGATCGTCTCGGTCAAGTACGTTGCACTCATCCTGCGCGCCGACAATCACGGCGAAGGGGGCCTGATTGCGATGCTCGCGCTAGCCTCGCAGGCGGTGAAGGAGCGTCCCCAGCTCCGCCGTGTGCTCCTGACGCTGGGCATCTTCGGCACCGCGATTTTCTTCGGTGACGGAGTCATCACGCCGGCGGTGTCGGTGCTCGGCGCGATCGAAGGGCTGGAAGTCGCTGCGCCGGGCCTGCACGCTTACGTGGTGCCGGTCTCGCTGGTGGTG
>JBEBHW010000810.1:0-1875 GCA_040081145.1 Burkholderiaceae bacterium | reverse complement strand
GCGTGGCTCGGCGTGGGCCCGGCGCTCGCGCAAGACGACAAGTCGCCGATCACGCTGCTCGTGGGCGCAGCGTCGACAATGGACGCGACGGCGCGCCTCGTCGCCGAACATTTGAAAGACGCGCTCGGCCGGCCCGTCGTCGTGCAAAGCAAACTCGGCGCGGGTGGCCGCGTCGCCTTGGGCGAACTGAAACGCGCAGCGCCCGACGGCCGCGTACTGATGTTCTCGACGAGCAGCCCGTTCGCGATCTACCCGCACATCTACACCAAGCTCGACTACGACCCCGTCGCCGACTTCACGCCGATCACCGGCGTTGCGTGGTTCGACCTGGGCCTGGCCACCGGCCCGGCAACGCCCGCGACCGACCTCGCGCAGCTCATCAATTGGGCGAAGGCGAAGGGCAATGAAGTCGTCTACGGCGCCGCGCCGGGCGCCGGTTCGTCGTCGCATTTCGCAGGCATTGCTTTGACGCTTGCCGCCAACTTGCAGATGGGCGTCGTGCCGTACAAAGACAGTGGCGCGGGAATCACCGACATCGTCGCGGGCCGCCTGCCGATTCTCATCACCGGCACCGGCGCGCTCACCGAGATGCACCGCGCCGGGCGCCTGCGCATCCTCGCCACGTCGGGGCCGCAGCGCTCGCCCATCGTGAAGGACGTTCCCACCTTCGTCGAGAGCGGCGTCAACGTGAACATCATCAACTCGGCGGGCCTCTACGGTCCGGCGAAGATGGCACCTGAATTCGTCGCGCGGCTGCACACGGCGATGGCCCCCTACTTTCAGAAGAGCGACGTGCGCGAGAAGATGGCGCTGATGGGCATGAGCCCGGAGTACGCGTCGCCACAACAGCTCGCCGCAACACTCGCGGACGAGCGCAAGAAATACCAGATGCTCGTCAAGGCGAGCGGCTACGTAGCGGAGGCATCATGAGCAGCAACGTTCACAGCAAGATCGCGCTCGACAGCGAAGAGCTGACGCGCGTCGGCCCCGGCACCGTGATGGGCCAGTTCATGCGCGAATACTGGATTCCGGCAGGCAAATCGGGCGAGTTGATCGCCGACGGGCCGCCGATGCGCCTCATGCTGCTCGGCGAAAAGCTCATCGCATTTCGGGATTCCCAGGGCCGCCTGGGCGTGATGGACCACCAATGCCCGCACCGCTGCGCGTCGCTGTTCCTCGGGCGCAATGAAGAAAGCGGCATCCGCTGCATCTACCACGGCTGGAAGTTCGACGTCGATGGCAATTGCGTCGACATGCCCAGCGTCCCGCCGAGCCAGGACTTCAAGGACAAGGTCAAGGCGAAAGCCTATGTCGCCGCCGAGCGCAATGGCCTGATCTGGGTCTACATGGGCGCACGCCGCCCCGCGCCGCCGCTGCCGGCGATCGAAGTGACGCTGCTTCCCGAATCGGAAGTCGACGTCATCATGACGCAGCGCGACTGCAACTGGATGCAGGCGATGGAAGGCGACATCGACACCTCGCACTTCGGCTTCCTGCACGTCGGTTCGGTGGACCCGCAGAACATCCCGCCCGGCCACCCGCTCGAGCACACCGCTGAAGAGCGCGCCCCCGAGTACCACGTGCGCGACACGCCGTGGGGAACGTCGTACGGGGCTTACCGCACCGTCACGCGCGGCCAACCCGAGCCGCGCACCTACTGGCGTTTTGCCAACTACATGTTCCCGTTCTGGACGCAGACGCCCCAAGGCGAATTCCCGCTGCACGTGCACGCACGCGCCTGGGTTCCGCTGGACGACCACCACACGCTGTTCATCTTCTTGCGCTGGCGCTCGACGATGCCCACGACGCGTGCACCGCTCGCCGACGGCACGCCCCTGCCCGGCAGCAAACCGATGGCCGAGTACCACCCCTGTC
>JBEBHW010000809.1:0-1878 GCA_040081145.1 Burkholderiaceae bacterium | reverse complement strand
CTGACGGACGACGGTCAGAGCCGCATTGTCTCCAACTCCGGTGTGCGCGCCGTCGCCTTGACTGCGTCATATCCCTCACACACCATGGCCAGCAACCCCCTCGAATCCAAAGCCCAGGCCTGGTCGGCGCTGTTCTCCGAGCCGATGAGCGAGCTGGTGCAGCGCTACACCGCCAGCGTCGGCTTCGACCGGCGCCTCTGGCGCGCCGACATCGCGGGCAGCCTGGCGCACGCCGAGATGCTCGCGCAGCAGGGCATCATCAGCGGCGCCGATCATGCGGCGATCCAGCAGGGCCTGGAGAGAATCGCGCAAGACATCGAAGCCGGCCGCTTCGAGTGGAAGCTCGAACTCGAAGACGTGCACCTGAACATCGAGGCGCGCCTGACGCAGCTCGTCGGCGACGCGGGCAAACGCCTGCACACCGGGCGCTCGCGCAACGACCAGGTCGCGACCGACGTGCGGCTGTGGCTGCGCGACGAGATCGACGCCCTGGGCGCCCTGCTCGTCGCCTTGCAGCGCGTGCTCGTCGATGTCGCCGCGGCAAATGCGCAGACCATCATGCCCGGCTTCACCCACCTGCAGGTGGCGCAACCGGTGAGCTTTGGCCACCACATGCTCGCCTATGTCGAGATGTTCGCGCGCGACGCGCAGCGCTTCCTCGAGGTGCGCGCGCGAACGAACCAGCTGCCGCTGGGCGCCGCGGCGCTCGCCGGAACGAGCTATCCGCTGGACCGGGAACGTGTCGCGCGCACGCTCCTCATGGTCGATGCGCAAGGCCAGGCCTGCGTCTGCCAGAACAGCCTGGACGCAGTGAGTGACCGCGACTTCGCCATCGAGTTCACTTCGGCCGCAGCGTTGTGCATGGTGCACGTGTCGCGATTGAGCGAAGAACTCGTGCTGTGGATGAGCCAGAACTTCGGCTTCATTGAGCTGCCGGATCGTTTTTGCACCGGCAGTTCGATCATGCCGCAGAAGAAAAACCCCGACGTTCCCGAACTCGCACGCGGCAAGACCGGCCGCGTCGTCGGGCACCTGATGGGCCTGCTCACGCTCATGAAAGGCCAGCCGCTCGCCTACAACAAGGACAACCAGGAAGACAAGGAGCCCTTGTTCGACACGGTGGACACGCTGCGCGACACCTTGCGCATCTTTGCCGAGATGCTGGCCGGCCTGCGCGTCAAGCCCGAAGCCATGGAGCGCGCCGCGGCGCGCGGCTACGCGACCGCAACCGACCTGGCCGACTACCTGGTAAAGAAGGGCCTGGCGTTTCGCGACGCACACGAAGTCGTTGCGACGGCAGTGAAGCAGGCACAGCAGCGCGGCGTGGGCTTGAGCGAATTGCCGCTCGAAGACTTGCGCCAGTTCCACGCGGCGATAGCCGCCGACGTGTACCAGGTGCTGACATTGCGCGGGTCCCTGGACGCACGCAACGTGCTGGGTGGCACCGCGCCGGCGCAAGTGCTCGCGCAGGTGCAGCGGCACCGCGCGCGCCTGGGCTGATCCGCAGCCGCTCAGGCCCGGCCCATCCACGCGAGCCACACGGCGCGGCGCAGCCAGAGCAACGCCGCGCAACAAAGCCACACGCCGCACGCCAGGAAGAACAGCTCGCCGCCGTCGCTGCTGCCGTCGGTATTGATCACCGCCACACCCAGCGGCGTGAACAGGTGGAAGAAGATCGCCCCGCTGATCACGCAGAGGCCGAGCGCCGCGCCGAGCACTTGCACGGCGCGCCGCGTCGAGATCGCGGCGCCCGCCAAGAGCAGCACCGACGCCACGAGCTCAGCAGCGCCCACCACCTTGGCGGAGAAGATGCCGCCGGGCGCGAACACACCGGGAAAACCGAGCGACGCCGCCCACGGGTCGAGTTTGCCCTGGAAG
>JBEBHW010000114.1:0-8709 GCA_040081145.1 Burkholderiaceae bacterium | reverse complement strand
CATGAAGACCTCGCTCGCGGCGATGGTCGTGGCAGCGCAGGAGTTCGCGCACGCGCATCCGCAGGCGCGCGGCTCGCTCGCCTTGCTGCTCACCAGCGACGAAGAAGGCCCCGCCGTCGACGGCACGGTCAAAGTCGTGCAGTGGCTCAGCGCCCAGGGACTGAAGCCCGACTACTGCATCGTCGGCGAGCCGACGAGCGTTCAGCAGCTTGGCGACATGATCAAAAACGGCAGGCGCGGCACGCTGTCGGGCAAGTTGCAGGTGAACGGCGTGCAGGGTCACATCGCGTACCCACACTTGGCCAGCAACCCGGTTCACTTGGGCCTGCCCGCGCTCGCCGCACTCGCCGCCATGGAGTGGGACCGCGGCAACGCGCACTTTCCGCCGACGAGTTTTCAGATCTCCAACGTCCACTCCGGCACCGGCGCGACGAATGTGATCCCGGGCTCAGCGGTGATCGACTTCAATTTTCGGTTCTCGACGGAGTCAAGCGTGGCGTCTTTGAAGGCGCGAGTCCAGGAGATCCTGACGCAGCACAAAGTCCCTCATGACCTCGCCTGGACGCTCGGCGGCGAGCCCTTCCTCACGCCCGTGGGAACGCTGAGCCAGACGCTGTCGGAAGCGATTCGCGAGCACACCGGGCTGCGCCCCGCGCTGTCGACCACCGGCGGCACGTCAGACGGCCGTTTCATCGCGAAGATCTGCCCGCAAGTCATCGAATTCGGCCCGGTCAACGAAAGCATCCACAAGATCGACGAAAACGTGGAAGTCGCTAGCATCGAGCCCTTGAAGAACATTTATCGCTCCACCCTGGAGCGGCTCTTGACATGAGCGCTGCGCCGGGCCATCCCAAGCAAGCCAGTCTCCCCGCGGGGAAGTGGCTGCGGTACGCCGCGGCCGATGGGCCCACATGACGCTGATCGACCTCATCACCGCGCAAAGCGCCCGCCTCAAACAGGCGGGCGTTTGCTTTGGGCACGGCACGACAAATGCCTTCGACGAGTCGGCGTGGCTCGTGCTATGGGCGCTGGGGCTGCCGCTGGAGTCGCTCGAGACGCGCGCGCAACAAAGCCTGGATGCCGCAGACCAGGCGAGGGCCGAAGCGCTCGTGACGCGGCGCATCGAAGCGCGCCAGCCCGCCGCGTACTTGACGCAAGAAGCCTGGCTGCAAAACGTGCCGTTCTTCGTCGACGAGCGCGTTCTGGTGCCGCGCTCCTACATCGCCGAGCTGCTCGCTGACGCCGAAGGCGAAGGCATCCTCGACGCGTGGTTGTCGGATCGCACGCTGCGGGTGCTGGACCTGTGCACCGGCAGCGGCTGCCTGGCCGTGATTGCGGCACTGGCGTATCCCGAGGTGAGTGTCGATGCCGCCGACATTTCCGCCCCCGCCCTCGAAGTGGCGCGAATCAACGTCGCCAAACACGCGCTCGGGCAACGCATTCACATCCTTCAATCCGACCTCTTCGCCCAGGTGCGCGGCCCTTACGACCTGATTCTCTGCAACCCTCCCTATGTCAATTCCACGAGCATGAACGCCCTGCCTGACGAATACCGTGCCGAACCGGCACTCGCGCTGCAAGGCGGCCCCGACGGCATGGACTTGGTGCGCACCATCATTCGCGACGCGCCGCGCCACATGACGAGCGATGCCGTGCTGGTGCTGGAGATCGGCCACGAGCGCGAGCACTTCGACGCCGCCTTCCCGCGCCTCGAAGTCGCCTGGCTGGAAACCAGCGGTGGCGATGACCAGGTCTTGCTCGCCACGCACGAAGCCTTGCAGCGCTGGGGTGCCCGATGATCCAGTTGCGCGAAGTGACGCTGCGACGCGGCGTCAAGGTGGTTCTCGATCGCACGAGCGTGACGCTGCAACCAGGCGAGAAAGTCGGCCTGGTCGGGCGCAACGGTGCCGGCAAGTCGTCGCTGTTTTCGCTGCTGACGGGCCGGCTGCACGCGGACGCGGGCTCGGTCGAATGGCCACCACGCTGGCGCCTCGCCGAAGTCGCGCAGGAAATGCCCGAGACAGGCGACGCCGCCACCGAATTCGTACTGCAAGGTGACAGTCGCCTGATGCAGGCACAGGCCGAACTCGCCGCCGCCGAGGCAAGCGACGACGGCGAAGCGATGGCGCACGCGCACCAGGCGATCGACGAAGCTGGAGGATTTGACGCGCGCGCTCGCGCCCAGGCGATGCTGCTCGGCCTGGGCTTCAAACGCGATGAACTCGACGCGCCCGTGAACAGCTTTTCCGGCGGCTGGCGCATGCGCCTGCAGCTTGCGCGCGCCTTGATGTGCCCAGCGGACCTGATGCTGCTCGATGAGCCGACGAACCACCTCGACCTGGACGCGCTCGTCTGGCTCGAGGCCTGGTTGCTGCGTTACGCCGGAACGTTGATCATCATCAGCCACGATCGCGAATTCCTTGACGCGATCACCCGCACCACGCTGCACCTGGACGAAACGCAACTCACGCGCTACACCGGCAACTACACGGCGTTCGAAGAAATGCGCTCGGAGCGCGCGATGCAACAACAGGCGAACTTCGCGAAGCAGCAGGAGCGCATCGCCCACCTGAAGAAGTTCATCGACCGCTTCAAGGCCAAGGCGAGCAAGGCCAAGCAGGCGCAAAGCCGCGTCAAGGCGCTGGCGCGCATGGAGCGCATCGCCCCGGTGCTCACGAGCGGCGACTTCCAGTTCGAGTTTCGCGAGCCCGCGAGCCTGCCCAACCCGATGCTCGCATTCGAAGGCGTGGCGTGCGGCTACCGCGACGACGCCGGATACGCCAAGACCATCGTGAACGGCATCAACCGCTCCGTGCTCGCCGGCCAGCGCATCGGCATCCTCGGCGCGAACGGCCGCGGCAAGTCGACCCTCGTGAAAACGATTGCGCGAAGCTTGCCACCGCTGGCCGGGCACATCACCGAAGGCAAGGGCTTGAGCATCGGCTACTTCGCACAGCAAGAGCTCGACGTGCTCAGCCTCGACGACGGTGCGCTGATGCACATGGTGCGCCTGGCGCGCGATGTCGGCCCTGCGGCGCGCGAACAGGAGCTGCGCGACTACCTCGGATCGTTCCGCTTCGTCGGCGACATGGTCACGCAGGCGGTGGGCACGCTCTCGGGCGGCGAGAAAGCTCGGCTCGTGCTGGCGATGCTCGTCTGGCAGCGCCCGAACCTGCTTCTGTTGGATGAGCCGACGAACCACCTCGACCTGACGACGCGCGAAGCGCTGAGCATGGCGCTGAATGAATTCGAAGGCACGGTGATGCTCGTCAGCCACGACCGGGCCTTGTTGCGCGAAGTCTGCGACGAGTTCTGGCTTGTCAATGACGGCGCCATCAAGCCCTTTGACGGCGATCTCGACGACTACCAGCGCTGGCTGTTGGAACAGTCGCGCGAGCGGGCACGCGAGCAGTCTCGCGCCGCGACGCGCCGCCCGAACGAGGCCGCGGCGCCGAAGCCCAGCGCCGCACCGGCTGCGCCGCAAGACGCGCCAACCGGCGCGCGGCGCGACGGCCGCAAGGTGGCCGCCGCGGCACGCCAAAAGCGCAACGACGACGCCAAGCCGCTGCGCATGGAACAGAACCGCATCGACAACCGTCTGGGCGTGCTGTTCGCCGAACGAGACAAGCTCGAAGCCGGGTTTGCCGGCGCCACGCTGGCACCCGACAAAATCGCCGACGCGGGCAAGCGCTTGAAGGCCGTCGCCGAAGAAATCGAACAGTTGGAGGCGCGCTGGCTCGAACTCGGAACGAGGATCGACGAGCTCACTGCCGCAGCAAGTTGACGCTCCCGAGTCGATCCGGGCTTCGCCGGGCTACTCAGTCGCCTCGGGGGCGCCTCGGGGCCGACGAAGTTTGCGCCGCCTCGGGGCGCTTCAATTCGGCGGCGCCATCAGCAGCAACATCATTTCGATGCGCGCTTGCACCGGCGTGAGCGTGCCGGCCGAGGGGAAAGGCACGTCGGGTTCGTCGAACACCGGCCCGTCCAAACAACGCGTGCTGCGCCACACGAGCACACCACGCGCTTGCGCGACACGCAGCGCCGCGTCGAGCGCATGGTGCACGCTGCCGTTGCCCGGGCCGGCGACGATCAATCCGTGAACGCCTGACGCAAGCGCCGCCTGGACCAAGGCGCCGCTCGAGCCGGCGTGCCCGGTAATGACTTCGACGACGGGCCACGGCACCGGATCGTGCGGCAACCGCGCCAGGCCGATCGCAACGCCTTGCGGCCATTCGCGAAATTTGCGCAAGCGCCCTTCTTCGACTCGGCCAAGAGGCCCGGCCTCGCCTGAGCTGAATGCGTCGAGGCGGTAACTGTGAACCTTGCGCACGTCGAGCGCCGAATGCACCGACCCCGCCAGCACCGCCAGCACGCCGCACGCGCCGACGACACGCGCGACCTTGACCGCGTCGAGCAGGTTTTGCGGTCCGTCGCGAAGCAGCGCCGTCGCCGGCCGCATCGCCGCGGTGAAGACGACGGGCTTCTTTGGCGGCGCGAGCACACGCTGCATGAAGTAGGCAGTTTCTTCGAGCGTGTCGGTGCCGTGGGTGACGACGACACCGGCCACGTCTTCGCGCGCGAGGTGGAGTTCGATCCGCCGCGCCAGCGCGAGCCAGATCGCGAAGTCCATGTCCTTGCTGTCGACCTGCACCACCTGCTCGGACTCGAGCGCATGGCCGGCCAGAGCGGGAACCGCGTCGACGAGTTGCTGCACGCTGAGCTGCGCAGCCTGGTAATGCACGTTGTCCCCCGGCACCTGCGACACGCCAGCAATCGTGCCGCCGGTGCCGAGAACTACCACGATCGCCGGTGATTTGCGCATATTCATTGCGTTTTTCTTCTGGCTGGATGAAAATACAGCTACTGGATGAAATTACAGAGAGGGCTCGACGTGATGGAAACACCCAAGCTCACCGATCGCCAACAACAGATTCTCGGCCTCGTACAAAGCGCAATCGAGCGCACCGGCGCCCCGCCCACGCGCGCCGAGATCGCCAGCGAACTCGGCTTCAAGTCAGCCAACGCCGCCGAAGAGCACTTGCAGGCGCTGGCGCGCAAAGGCGTCATCGAACTCGTGAGCGGCACGTCGCGCGGAATTCGTTTGAAGTCTGACACATTGCGCAAGCTCAATGAAATGCGCACCAAGCAGTTCAGCCTGCCTCTGCTCTCGCAGCTGTCATTGCCGCTGGTGGGGCGCGTCGCGGCGGGGAGCCCGATGCTCGCGCTCGAACATGTCGAGCAGACCTACCAAGTCGAAGCCAGCCTGTTCGCGCGCCGCCCCGACTACCTGCTCATCGTGCGTGGCATGAGCATGCGCGATGTCGGCATCATGGATGGCGACTTGCTCGCTGTGCAGAAGGCCAAGGAAGCGAAGAACGGCCAGATCGTCGTCGCCCGCATCGACGATGAGGTCACGGTCAAGCGCTTTCGCAAGACGCGAATCGGCATCGAACTGATCCCCGAGAACCCGGATTTCAAGACGCTGCTCGTCGCACCCGATCAGGAGTTCGAACTCGAAGGTCTGGCCGTCGGGCTGATCCGCAACAACATGCTGATGTAGCGCGCGGGATCAGCGCTGCGGCAAGAGCGTCAAACTGTGCTGCGCGACGTCGCTCCACAGCGGCACGTATTCCACGCGCGCCCAGGGCTCGACAAAACTGCGGAACAGGGAAGAGAACGCAATTCCCGATTGGCCGCTCGAATGCATGATCCGCGATTTGGCCGGGTCGCCCAAGTCGTAGAGCGCGCGCAATGATGGGCCGTGCTCGTCGAGGTAGAGCTCGCCGGTGCGGGCGAGCGGTCTGAGGCTGACGCGCGACACGTTGACCGTGAAGGAGTCACCACCCACGGGCGTGCGCAATTCGAACCAGCGCGCGAGCAGACCCACCTGACTGAACGGCCGGTGCTCGCTGCGCGCCACGTGCGCCGAACCCCACTGCCACGTCGCCACATCGGCGCCGTGGCGCTGCTGCAGCTCGTCCAGTGCGCGCGTGAACGCGGCGTCGATCTGCTGCGCGCACGTTTCGACCGCGGGTGTGCCTTGCTGGTCGCACCAGCGCTCGTCGCTGCGCTCGAGCACGCCTTCCAGCGCATCGCGGAAACTGCGGTTCTCCAGCGTGCGCTCGAACATCACCGGGCCGATGTCGTCGCCGAAGACGCCCAGCGTCAATTGGCGCGCCCACGCCCAGAAGATCAGCGGCGCCGCGGCTTGCGCGCGCATCGTGCCGTCGAACCCAGCGAGTTGTTGCGTCGCTGCCGCCGCGAGCGGATGCGCCGACTTGGCGGATTGCAGATGCGGCAGCAGGCGCTGCGTCGCGAGCGACAGCACGTCGGCCTGGATATCGCGCAAGCTGTCCATGCTGTGGCGCGGTTTTGCGCCGAGCAGTTGCTCGATGCGCTGCTGCCGATACGGCACCGCCCACTCGTTGGTGATGTAGTGCGGATACTCGGGCGCATGGACTCGCTGGTTCGCAGTGGCGATCCAGCCGCGCGGCGGGTCGACTTCGCGCGGCGTCGAGGCGGCGTCGAGGAAACCGTCCCAGTCGTAGCGCGCATCCCAACCCGGCGCCGGCACTTGGCCTTTCAAATCGTTCGCCGCCTTGCGCAGCGGCACGCGGCCGGCGGACACGACGCCGATGTGGCCCTCGCGATCCGCGACGACCATGTTTTGCATCGGCGCGACGTAAGACGCGAGCGCTTGCACGAACTGCGCAACCGAGGTGGCGCGGTTCAGCGCCAGTGACGCTTCCATGGTCCCCGGGTCGGCGTCGAGCGCGGTCCAGCGCAGCGCCAGCGCGTAGCTCTGCTTGTCTTTGCGGCCGGTCAGCCCTTCGGCGATTCCCGCGTCGGAGATCACCGGTCCATGGCGGGTGGCGCGAACGCTCAGAGATTCATCAGGCTGCCCCTTGATCTTGAGGGTTTCGGTGAATGACTCGAAGCGTGCCCAGCCTTGTGGCGTTTGGTACATCGACGGGTCATCCGGATTGATGCGTTCGATGTACAGGTCTTGCACATCAGGCCCGGTGTTCGTGAAGCCCCACGCGATGTGCTCGTTCTGCCCCAGCACCACGCCGGGCAGGCCCGGCATCGTCGCGCCCGCAACGTGCAGGCCCGGTGCTTCGAGGCGTGCGAAGTACCAGAGTGCCGGCGCGCTGAGTTTCAGGTGCGGGTCGTTGGCCAGCAGCGGCTTGCCCGTCTCGCTGTGACTGCCGGCGACGACCCAGTTGTTCGAACCCACGCCTTCCACGCCGGACTGCGGCGCGTGCAGCAGCGCCTGCTCGCCGAGCTTGCCGTCCAGCCGCAAACCGCGGAACAACGCCGCGTAGTCGGCCGTGGCGAGCGGCGCGTCGCCAGGGTACGGTGGAATCAGCTCGTTGATGCGCGGCACCGGCATTTTCAGCGCCAGGCGCAGCCGCAGCATCTCGGTGCGCCAGTTGCCGCCCAGGTCCCACGCCATCATGATCGCCCAGGCAAAGCTGTCTTGCGGCGTCCACGGCTCGAAGGGAAGGCCGAGCACGACGAACTCCGGCGGGCGCGCTTGCATGGCTCGCTCGGCGTAGGCATTGACGCCTGCGGCGTACGCCGTCATCGCCGCGCGCAGCGCCGGACTGGCTTTGTCCCACTGGGCATTCGCCGCGCGCTTCACGCCGAGCGCGCGCAAGAATTTGTCGGACTCGATGGCCGGCGCGCCAAACGCTTCGGCGAGGCGCCCGGAGCCGATGCGCCGGTGCGTCTCGAGTTGCCAGAGCCGGTCTTGCGCGTGCGCGAAGCCCAGGCCAAACACCGCGTCGTCGATCGACTCGGCACGAATCGTCGGAATGCCGTGGGCGTCGCGGTCGATCCGGACGGGGCCGCGTGCGCCCGCCACGTCGACCGTGCCGTCGACTTTGGGCAGGGCGAGCCTGGCGTAGCCTCCCGCGCCAAGTAAACCCGCGAGCACGAGCGCAGCAACACCCCAAGCGACCCACTTGAACACTCTCATTGCATGAATCTCCGAGTTGCGGCGCGCGCGGCCTTGTCGAAGCCTCAGGTCAACGCGCCGAGGTAGTCGCCCTTGCCGAGTTCGACGCCGTTGTGGCGCAGCAGCGCGTACGCCGTCATCACGTGGAAGTAGAGGTTGGGCAGGGAATAGTGCTTGAGGTAGACCTCGCCCTTGAGCGTCATCGATCCGTCGCGGCGCGGCACGACGATGTCTTTGTTCTCCGTGCCGTCGATCTTCGCCGCCGGCACCGAGCGGATGTATTCCAGCGTCGACGCGATTCGCAGGCGCAGGTCGGCAAAACTCGTCTCGGTGTCTTCGAACTTCGGTGCGTCCACGCCTGACAGGCGCGCGACGGCGAACTTGGCGCTGTCGCAGGCGATCTGCACTTGTTTCGTGAAGGGCAACATGTCGGGCGCCAGACGCGCGCCGAGCAATACCGCGGGCTCGAATTTTTTCGCCAGGGCGTGCGCCTCGGCCTTGTCGAACCAGCTTTGAAGGTTGCTGAGGGTGCGCACGATGACGGGCACGCTGGCTGAGTACATTGAGATGGGCATGGGGTTCTCCGGAGAAGTCTGGCGAGGTTCGCCACAAGGTCGCATGCTACACAATGGCGCCTGCCTGCTTCCGCCCGCCGCCCCGACGTGAACATCATCATCCTCGACGACTACCAGGACGCCGTGCGCAAGCTGCAGTGCGCGTCGCTCTTGGCGTCGTTGAATGCCAAGGTG
>JBEBHW010000113.1:0-8725 GCA_040081145.1 Burkholderiaceae bacterium | reverse complement strand
GTGGGCACACCGAGCCTGGCACCGATTTCGGCGACGCCACCGCTGAGCCAGCGCACCTCGAGGCGATTTCCGGCCTGCAGGTCATGGTGCATCGACGACGTCATGCCGGGGTCGACGTCGTCGGTGAGCTTCAAGCGCTGCTCGGCGTAATCGGCCGGCAGCTTCACTCCCGTGGCGCGCCCCACGGCAACCACTTCGCGCATCAGGTCGAGAAAAAACGCGCGGGTCTGTGGGTTCGTTCGAATCGGCCCGATCGTCGAGCGCATTGCCGTCGTCGCTCCCGACAGCGCGGCGAGGAAGACGTACTTCTCCCAGATCGCGCGGCGGATGTCGTCAGGAATCTCCGCGTTGATTCCGCCCTTCAAGCACGCCGCGAGCAGCGCTTGTGCGCGCGCCGAACGCGTGCCGTCGTATTCGCCGAACTGCAGGCGCTGCATCGGCCCCGTCTGCTTGATCGTGCCAGGCGGCTCGATTCGCGTCGCGACATAGGCCACCCCGCCCATCAATTGTTCGGGCGCGAAGGCCTCGGCGAGCAACTCCTCCTTGTGCACGCCGTTTTGCAGCGAAATCACCGCAGTGCCCGGCCCGACGATGGGCGCGATTTGGCGCAGCGCCTCTTCGGTGTCCCAAAGTTTCACCGACAGCAGCACGAAGTCGGCCAGGCCTGCGTCTGCCGCGGACTCGACGACGCGAATGTTCGGCGCTTGCACCAGGCCTTGCGGCGTGTCCAGCGTCAAGCCCCTGGCGCGCATCGCCGCGAGGTGCGCACCACGCGCAACAAAGGTCACGTCGGCGCCGCCCAGGCTCAAGCGTGCGCCGAAATAACCACCCACGCCGCCGGAGCCCATCATCACGATCTTCATGTTCTGTTCCTCACGCTGGATTTGCAGCACCGCAGTCTACGGGCCCAGGTTAATCCACGTCGGCGAGCCGATCCCGCAGTTCGCGCTTGAGCACTTTGCCGATGGCGCTGCGCGGCAACTCGGCGATCAGCTCAACGCTGTGCAGACGCTGCAGCTTCGCCAGGCGCGAATTGGCCCAGTGCAACAAGTCGGCCGCCGCGGGCGCCGCTCCTGCCGCTTCGCCCGCCGCAGCGGCACGCAGCACGACGAAGGCCACCGGCGTTTCGCCCCAACGCGTCGACGCCGCGCCGACGACCGCGGCGTCAGCCACAGCCGGGTGCTCGCGCAGCACCGTCTCGATATCGCTCGGGTAGACGTTGAACCCGCCGCTGATGATCATGTCCTTGCGGCGGTCGAGCAGCGTCAGGAAGCCTTGCGCGTCGAAACGCCCGATGTCGCCGGTGCGGATGAAGCGTTTGCCCGTGGCGTCGAACCACTGCGCGTCGCGCGTCTTGTCGGGCTGGTTGAGGTAACCCGTCATCATGCTCGGCGAGTGCCCGACAACTTCGCCGGCGCCGCCGAAAGGGACTTCGCGCCCGGCTTCGTCGATCAAGCGAATGTCGTGGCCTTCGGCGGGCTGGCCCACGGTGTGCAGCTTATCGGGAAACGCGTGCGCTTCGAGGATGCACGTGCCGCCGCCTTCCGTCATGCCGTAGAACTCGATCAGCTGGCCCGGCCAGCGTTTCAACACGTCGGCCTTGAGCGCGGCTGAAAACGGCGCGCTCGTCGCGAACTTGACCCGAAACGCCGAAAGATCATGGCGATCGAAGTCGGGGTGAGCGAGCAAGCGCTGGTACTGCACGGGAACCAGCATGGTGTGCGTGATCCGGTGCTGCTGCGCCAGCGTCAGGTAGCCGGCGGCGTCGAACTTGGGGC
Organism: Burkholderiaceae bacterium; assembly: GCA_040081145.1. Taxonomy (GTDB): domain Bacteria; phylum Pseudomonadota; class Gammaproteobacteria; order Burkholderiales; family Burkholderiaceae_C; genus JAEMQF01. Next base: position 6,947 of record JBEBHW010000113.1, on the reverse strand, counting down.
TAAGGACCACCGTGCCGCCGAACGCAAGTGTGGGCACGAAGACGACGAGCGTCGTGTTCGAGTAGAGCGGTGTGGACAACAGCGTCACGGCCTGCGCCGAATAGGCGTAGCGCGCGCCGCGCCGCACGTGTGCCCAGCGCATCGCGTGCGATTGCACGATACCCTTGGGCGCACCCGTCGTGCCCGACGAATAGATGATGTTGAACGCCGCTTCGGGTGCAATCTCGACAGGTCGGGCTTGTTCGCCCGGCGCGGCGAGCCAGTTCTGCAACGCGGTTCCCACGGCGCAGCCGTCGAGCGATACGCGCATCGGCTCAGGCCCTTCCGGCGCTGCGTCGACGCGCGGCCCTTGAAGCACCGCCGCAGCGGCTGCATCGAGGAACAGCACGCTCGCCGCACAGTCTTGCAGCATGGCATTCAGGGCGATCGCGGTCGACCCCATCGCCAACGGCGCAACAGCGGCTCCCGCGCGCAGCGCACCGAGGAATACGACGGCGTATTCGATCGACGCTGCGGCGCAAATCGCCACCGTGCGGCCCGGCCCCACGCCCTCGCGTTGCAAGGCCGCGACGACGAGGTCCATCTTCCCGTCCAGACCCGCATAGTCAAGTCGGCGCTCGCCCTCGATCAGGGCAATGCGGTCGGGCTCGAACTGCGCGTGATGGTGCACCAGGCTCGCAAGCGTCGCGAATTCAGTGTCAGCAAGGTTCATGGGACCCGTGATGGTAGGCGCTCAGGGTTTGGCCGGCTCGACGCGGCGTGCCGCAATGGCTAGGCTGGGACCCCCTGAACGGTGGAGCCCGCCATGGCCAGCTTGAACGTGAATGGTCGACAGCATGACGTGAAAGTCGAGGCCGACACGCCCCTATTGTGGGTATTGCGCGAACAGCTGGGCCTGACTGGGACGAAGTATGGCTGCGGCATCGCCCAGTGCGGTGCCTGCACGGTGCACATCGACGGCGAGGCGGTGCGCTCTTGCGTGCGCCCGGTCGCGTCGGTGGGCCCCGGCGAGAAAGTCGTGACGATCGAAGGGCTCTCGCCCAATGGGTCGCACCCGCTGCAGAAGGCCTGGGTTGCGCTCGACGTCCCGCAATGCGGGTTTTGCCAATGCGGCATGATCATGGCGGCGGCTTCGCTGCTCAAAGCCAAACCCCGCCCGAGCGACGCCGACATCGACGCCGCGATGACGAACATCTGCCGCTGCGGCACCTACAACCGGGTGCGTGCGGCGATCAAGCTCGCTGCCAGCGGCGCAGCGGCGCCACAACAAATCTGAACGCCGCACCGGAGAAACGCCATGCTCAACACCTCCACCCCCGTTTCGCGTCGCGAATTTCTGGGCAGCGTGGGCGCCGGCGCAGGCGCGCTGGTCGTCGGCTTTCACGTTGCCGACCCCGCTGCCGCACAAGGCGGCGCTGCGCCCGATGAAATCAATGCGTGGGTCGTGATCAAACCCGACGATAGTGTGTGCATTCGCGTGGCCCGCTCCGAGATGGGCCAGGGCACGTTGACCGGACTGGCGCAACTCGTTGCCGAAGAACTCGAGTGCGACTGGTCCAAGGTCACGACGGAATATCCCACGCCGGGGCAGAGCCTGGCACGCGCCCGTGTCTGGGCGAATTTTTCGACGGGCGGCAGCCGCGGCATTCGCGAATCGCACGACTATGTGCGCAAAGGCGGCGCCGCAGCACGCATGATGCTCGTGCAGGCCGCAGCCGACGCCTGGAATGTGCCGGCCAGCGAGTGCCGTGCCGCGAACAGCGTCATCACGCATGGCCCGACTGGCCGCAGCGTCAGCTTCGGCAAAGTCGCTGGCGCTGCGGCCAAGCTCGCTGCGCCGAAAGACGTGGCTCTCAAAGACCCGAAAGACTGGAAGATCGTCGGCAAACGGCTGAAGCGCCTGGACACGGCGGACAAGACGACGGGCGCACAAATTTATGGCATGGACCTGAACCTGCCCGGCATGCTCAACGCGGCGATCCGCGACTGCCCGGTGTTCGGCGGCAAGCTGAAAAGCTTCAACGCTGCGGCGGTGGAGCAGCGTAGCGGCGTGCGCAAGGTGGTGCGCGTGGGCGACAGCGCGGTGGCGGTGATCGCAGACACGTGGTGGCGCGCAAAGACTGCGCTGGACGCCTTGCCCATCGAGTGGGACGAAGGCCCGAACGCGCAGGTCAGCAGCGCCAGCACGGCCGCGATTCTCAAGGCGGGGCTGGACGCGAACGACGCAGTGATCGGCAATTCGAACGGCGACGCGCGTCAGGCCCTGGCCAACGCGGCACGCAAGATCGAAGCGGTGTATTCGTATCCGCACCAGAACCACGCAACGATGGAAACGATGAACGCGACGGTTCGCTGGACGCCCGAGCGTTGCGAAGTCTGGACACCCACGCAAAACGGCGAGGCGGCGCTGGCCAGCGCGTCGGAGGCCGCGGGTCTGCCGCTGGCGAAATGCGAGGTCTACAAAATCCACCTGGGCGGCGGATTCGGCCGCCGCGGCACGCACGACTGGGTGCGCCAGGCGGTGCTGATCGCCAAGGAGATGCCGGGAACGCCGATCAAGCTGATCTGGTCGCGCGAAGAGGACATGCTGCACGGCCGTTATCACCCGGTGACGCAGTGCAAACTGACCGCCGGAATCGACAAGGACGGCAACCTCGACGCGTTGCACATGCGCATCTCGGGTCAGTCGATCGTCGCCGCTTTGATTCCCCAACTGATCAAGGACGGGCGGGACCCGGTGATGTTCCAGGGCCTGAACGCGCCGGGGCCCGAGGCGTCGATAGGCTACACGGTGCCCAACCTGCTGATCGACCACGCCATGCGCAACCCGCACGTGCCGCCGGGGTTCTGGCGCGGCGTGAACTTGAACCAGAACACGATTTACCTCGAGTGCTTCATCGACGAAGTGGCGTTTGCGTTGAAGCAGGACCCGCTGGCGCTGCGCCGCCAGCTGATGGCGAAGCACCCGAAACACCTCGCCGTGCTCAACGCCGCGGCGCAGCGCGCCGGTTGGGGCACGCCGGCAGCGCCAGGCATATTTCGTGGTCTGGCGCAGACGATGGGCTTTGGCAGTTACGTGGCGGCATGCGCCGAGGTGTCGGTGAGCGCTGCGGGCGAGTTGAAAATCCACCGCATCGTCGCCGCGACCGATTGCGGCCACGCCGTGAATCCGCAGCAGATTGAAGCGCAGGTGGAGGGCTCCTTCGCTTACGGCCTGTCGGCGGCGCTGTTCGGCGAGTGCACCGTCAAGGGCGGGCGCATCGAGCAGGACAACTTCAACACCTACCCGGTTCTTCACATGGACATGATGCCGAAGGTGGAAACCATCGTCATGCCTTCGGGCGGTTTCTGGGGAGGCGTGGGCGAGCCGACGATTGCAGTGGCGGCGCCGGCCGTGCTCAACGCGATCTTCGCCGCAACGGGAAAGCGAATTCGGGATCTGCCGCTCAAGCACCACAGCTTGAAAAGAGCTTGATGCGCAGCACGTTTCGATTCCTCGCACGCGCGCTGCGCGCCGCTGCCGCGGCTTGCCTGGGCGTGTTGGCGCCGGTAACCCTCGCCTGGGCGCAAGGCGACACCCCGCCTCGCGCCGACGGCTGGTTCGACTACCGAGTCGACGGCGACGCCATCACGCTACCGCTGAGCGCGGCAGCGGGGGACGCGGCGCGCGGCCGCAGCATCGTCGCCGATCGCGGCCTGAGCCTGTGCCTGTTGTGCCATGCCGCGCCGATCGCGGAAGAGCGATCTCAGGGCGACATCGGGCCCGATCTGCGCAGCGTCGGCGCGCGCTTCACGGATGCCCAGTTGCGGCTGCGCCTGGTGAATGCGCGCCGACTCAACCCGGTGAGCGTCATGCCACCTTACTTTGCGAGTCGCGAGTTGCTTCGCGTGGCGCCGTCCTGGCAAGGCAAACCGGTGCTGAGTGCCCAGCAAATTGAAGACGTTGTTGCGTATCTGCGCACGCTGCGCGGGTCCATCTGACGGGAAGCGCGGCGATGCCATTGCGCTGCTCTGCCGGGTCCGCAACGCGGCGTCGCCAGTGGCTGGCCGCGGGCCTGGGCAGCGCGATCGGGATCAAGATTGCCGTCGCCGCGGCGCCGCTCGCGCGGGCGATGGCACCCGACTTGCGCGCGGCAATCGACGCCTTCACTGCCGGGGCCGTGGTCCGCGAAGGCCGGGTCGAGATCGACGTGGCGCCGCTCGTCGAGAACGGCAACGCGGTACCGATCGCGATTTCTGTGGACAGCCCGATGAGCGACGCCGACCACGTCGTCGCGATCGCCCTGTTCAACGAGCGCAATCCGCAGCGCGACGTCGCGCGTTTCACTTTGGGCCCACGTGCCGGGCGTGCGCGGATCGCGACGCGAATTCGCCTGGCGACATCGCAGCAACTCGTCGCCGTGGCGCGCCTGAGCGACGGGTCTCACTGGTCGCGCAGTGTCGACGTCATCGTCACCCTCGCTGCGTGCATCGAAGAGTAGACGATGGCGCGCACCTTGATCCACATGCCGGGCAGTGCACGCCGCGGCGAAGTGCTCCAGATTCGCACGCTGATCGGCCACGCCATGGAAACCGGCTACCGCGTCGACGCCCAAGGCCGGCTGGTGCCGCGCGACATCATTCGCCGCTTCACCTGCCGCTACAACGGCGAGGTGGTCTTCGCTGCGGAGTTGTTCGCCGCGATCGCCGCCAATCCATTCATCGAGTTCAGCACGGTCGCCGTCGACAGCGGTGCGCTGATCTTCGAATGGGAAGGCGACAACGGCTTCGTGCAGCGCGAGAGCGTGGCTTTGCGCGTCACATGATCGGACGGTCTGGTGCGCTGCGCGCGTGGCGCCGGTGCGTCGGCGGGTTGGCGCTGCTGACGATGCTGGGTCCAAGCGCGGCGCAGCCTGCCGCAGTGCAGAAGCGTTCCGGGTTTGCCGCGATGAGCCCACAGACGCAAGCCATGCAACTTGACGACGCGCTCAACCCCGGCATGCTTTGGGTGAAAGACGGGCTGGCGTTGTGGGGCCGTGTCCAGGGCAACGCACAGCGCGCTTGCGAAAGTTGCCATGGCGCGCCGGCGACCAGCATGCGCGGCGTTGCGGCGCGTTATCCGGCGCTGGATTCAATCGAGCAACAGCCCGTCGATCTGCCGGGGCGCATCAATCTCTGCCGCACCCGACACCAGCTCGCACCGGCGTGGGCGCGCGAAGCGCCTGAGTTGTTGGCGATGGAGGCGCTGCTGGCGCTGCAGTCGCGCGGCATGCTGCTCCGCCCTCCGACCGAGCACGCCTTGGCAAAGTTTCGCGAACGCGGTGCCGCGCTCTTTCGGCAGCGCCTGGGGCAACTGGACCTGTCGTGTTCGGATTGCCACGACGCGCTTGTCGGCCGGCGCCTTGGCGGCAGCGTCATTCCGCCGGCCGACCCGTTGCCCTATCCCGTGTACCGGCTGCAATGGCAGGGTCTGGGGTCGCTGCAGAGGCGAATTCGCAGCTGCATGACCGGCGTGCGAGCCTTGCCCTTTGCCTACGGCGATCCGGAGATGACGGAACTCGCTCTGTACTTGGCGCAACGCGCCGCAGGTCTTGCGCTCGAAGCTCCGGGGGTCAGGCCGTGACGACGTGGCTTGCCCCTTCGCGGCGCCGCTCAGTGCGGGCCCGCGGTCGATGCATCGGGCTCGTCGGGCTCGTCTTCGGCACGCGTCTGCTTGGCGGCGACCCGAAACGCCTCACTCGCCCAAGCGCCGAAGTCGTTGTTCTTGCAGCGTTGGCTGCAAAACGGCCGCGATGGGTTCTCCGGCCCATAGATGCTCTCGCCCTTGCACGCGGGGCAGGTGACGATCCTGCGGCGCTGCCCTCCAGCGGTGTTCATGTGCAAATCGTCAGCTCGAATGGGGTGTCGACGGCACTGGGTTTGAGCTTGCCTTCGGTATCAGGCTGAAGCATTCGCACCGTCACGACCAGGCGATGCCCGCTGATTTCAGGAACCACGTCGTCACCGTCGGCCAGGCGCAGTCGCGCGAGCAGGTGCGCGCGCCCGGCGGGAAGGCTTTGCTGGAATTGGCCGGCCACGGCCATCATCTTGTGCGGCACGCCGGCGTCGCGAATCAGGCGCAACAGCAGTTGCAGCGCATCGGCCATCGGCATCAGGCCCTTCGCCCACTGCACGAGTTCGGCGCGCCGCTGTGAGGCATCGGCGTGCTGCCAGGCAAAGTAGGCCGGCAGGTCAAAGCCGCAGGTGCCACCGGGGATGTTGATGCGACTGCGAATCGCCATCAGCCAGTCGTTGCTCGCCAGCGCCGCGCCGGCCTTGCCCGGCATCTGGTTCAAGGCGTTGAAGGCCGCGTCGATGCGCGCCATCACGTCATCCAGCGCGGCCTCCGAGATCGACGGATTGCCCCGGTAGGTGGCGAGCTGGACACGATGCTTGTCGAGGTCCTTGAGCAAGTCGGACTTGAGGTCGGCGCGCGAACCGACATCGAGGATCTCGAACAGCGTGGCCAGCGCAAAGTGATGGTCCACGGCATGATCGCGAACCACGAGCTGCCCCAGGCGCTCGAACAAGTGTTCGAGGCGCAGCATGGTGCGGATGCTTTCGTTGAAGGGATACTCGTAAACGATCACGACGCCGATTCTCAAGTGCACTCGAATGCCGCGGCAGGTTCGCCGTTGCGCCGAACGATTGTTCCACAGCGCCGCGAGGCGCCGGGCGCGCGCTCACGGGTTGGCGCGCACCCAAATTTGCCAGAGCGCCCCGACGTGTTGCGTCAAATCCGCCAGCGAAATGGCGTCGTTGTAGATGATCGCGTCAGCGCACGCCCGGCGCCGCTGCCGGCTCGCCTGTTGGGCGATGATGGCGCGCACCGCGTCTGCGCTCAGGCCAGAGCGTTCGCGAACGCGTGCCACCTGCGTGGTCTCTTCGCAATCGACGATCAGGATGCGGTCCACGCGGCCGCGCCAATG
>JBEBHW010000112.1:0-8728 GCA_040081145.1 Burkholderiaceae bacterium | reverse complement strand
GTTGCGTAGCACCTGTCCTTCGAACGCGGTGCGGCCGTAGCTCAGGCGTGCGTTCAGCGTGCTCAGGCCGCTGGCCACCCATGTCGAGGTGAAATCGACGTCGTTGCGATCGAAGGTTTCTTTCTTTCCCGTGCTCGGCACGATCACATTCGGGTATTCGCCGCGCGTCGCGCGCAGCGCCGCACCCATGCTGAGCAGGCTGCTCGACCGGTACGTGAATCCGACCGATCCGGCGTCTTGCCTCACCTGCGCCGCCTGGTACTCGGGCGCCGTGTAGGAAATTTCGCTGTGCGACAGCGCCGTGTTCAACGAGAGCAGCGAGGCCACGCCGAGTTGCACGCGCAGATGCGCTTGGCTGCTGGTCTCGAGGTTGCGCTTCGTCGTTTGCACCTCATCGCCCGAGGCGGCGTAGTTGGCCAACATCCGGTTCGAGGCCACACTCAGGCTTCCCGACAGCCGCTCTATCGTCGCCCAATCCAGCCCGGCGTTCACGCCCCAGCCGACGTTGTCAAGAACGCGAACGTCTTCGTAGCGGGTGGCGCGCAGCGACGCACCGGCGAACAGGCGTTGCCTGCCGATCGGTTGATCGAAACCCAGATTCAGGCTCGTCAGCGAATACTTGTCGGGCAACTCATTCGTGCTCGTACGGTAGAGATTGGAGTTGTGACCGATCGACTCGCTCAGGCCAATATAGTACGGGCTGGTTTCGGCGCGCAAGTCGGCGCCTCCTCCCCCGACCAAAAGCATGGCGAGCATCCGCAATACCGCCTGATGGCGTGACGGGCAACGGCCATGTCCGTGCCGGAAGAAGGGCTCGGAGCAGCTTCGGATCGACGTGGAGGTCGCCATCAGTACGCGCGTTGATCGGCGAACAGGAAGCGCACGCTGCGCGCGATGATTTGCAGGTCCAGCTGCAGCGTCCAGTTGCGCAGGTATTCGAGGTCGTACTCGACGCGTGACTGCATCTTCTCGATGGTGTCGGTTTCGCCGCGCTGTCCGTTGACTTGGGCCCAGCCGGTGATTCCGGGCTTGACCTTGTGGCGCACCATGTAGGCCTTGATCACTTGCCGGTACAGCTCGTTGTGCGCCACCGCGTGCGGCCGGGGTCCGACAAGGCTCATGCTGCCCTGGAGCACGTTGAAGAGCTGCGGCAGCTCGTCCAGCGACGTGCGGCGAATGAAGGCGCCGAAGCGCGTGATGCGCGGGTCGCCACGACGCGCCTGCGGGACGTGAGGGCCATCCTCCAGCGCGATCATGGAGCGGAATTTGTACACCGTGATCTCGCTCCCGTCCAGGCCGTTGCGGCGCTGCGCGAACAGCACCGGCCCCTTCGAACTCAGCTTGACCCCGAGCGCCACCAACAGCATCACCGGCGACAGGATGACCAGAATCAGACTGGCCAGAATCACATCGCTGACGCGTTTGACGAGCTCGTTCGTGCCAGTGAAAGGGGTCTCGCAAATGCCGACGACGGGGACGCCATTCATGTCTTGCAAACGGCCCTGGATGATGCTGATGCCGAACACGTCGGGAACGAAATACAGCGACGCGGTGGTGCCTTGCACGCGTTCGAGCAACTCCACGATGCGAGGCTGGGACCCGAGCGGCAACGTGATATAGACCTCGCGCACAGCGTTGGCGGAAATGTAGGCCGCCACGTCCGCCAGGCCGCCGATCCGCTTGTTCAATGCGTCGGGGTGCAAACGATCATCGACACGGTCGTCGAAGTAGCCCACGAAGTCGGCCCCTGTGTCTTTGCCCGCCATCAGCGCCCGAGCCACCTTGACACCCAAGTTGCCGGCGCCAATGACGACCGCCGAACGCCGCGTTGCGGCGCGCGCTGCGAGGGCTTGCACCGCAGCCCTGCCGGCGATGGCAGTGAGCCATTGCAGGACCGGCGTGACGGCGAGCCATGCGATCAGCACGTTCGACTCGAAATAGTGCAGACTGCGCGTTGCATAACCGCAAAGCAGCAGGATCGCGGCGAGCACGAGCCAGCTGCTCAGCACGTCTGCCGCCGTGGCCAGGGGGTTGTCGCGAAAGCGGTTCGGTCCGGGAAACGTGAGCGCGAACACGACCAGACACAAGGTCATCGCCGGGCGGTCCAGCGGCTCCTTGAAGGCCAGCATCACGACAAGAAATGTCAGCACCGTGATGCTCGGCTCGAGGAACGCCGCAACGAGCGACGTGACGGACTGCGGGGCTTGAAAAAAGGCCCGTTTGAGGTTGCGCTCTTCAAACATCGTTGGGAGTGACTTTTCTCGTCAAGCGCAGGGCAGTGGACAGGCGACCGAAGAATTCTGTACCAAAAGCGTGCGTGGTGAGGGCTGCAACTGGCGCGCAATCCCGGCCGATGGCGTGATCACCTCCCTACAATCCGTGCATGTTTCACGTCTTGCACACGCTCGCCGACGCCGTCGCGGTAGAGCGCATGACGCTTCTTTTCAACCATGTCCTGGCCGGCGAGGCGACGGCCACGCAGCGCTTGCGTAGCCACATCGGACGCTGCATCGGTCTGCAGCTCAGGGGCTGGCCGAGCTTTCTGCCGGCGCCGCCCGGCTTCGCATGGCGCATCACGCCAGCGGGTTTGCTCGAGGCTTGCGATGCGTGGTGCGCAGCTGGGGGCGCGTTGCGCATCGAGATCGACGCCTCCGACCCCGCCAGGCTGGCGCTGGGGGCACTTGCCGGCGAGCGGCCGCGCATCGAGGTGGCGGGCGACGCGTCCCTCGCCGGCGACGTGAACTGGTTGTTCGACAATTTGCGCTGGGACATCGAAGACGACATCCAGGGTCTGGTCGGGGCGGCTGCGGCACACCAGCTTTGCGAAGTCGGCATCATCATTGCCAGTGCGGTGCGCGCTGCAGCCCAGACTTTGGCAGGCTTGGGCCGCAGCGCTGAGCCCGCGAAATGAGGCGCGTCCTTCGGCTGCTCCGAATTCTCGTCACGGTGCTTCGCTACGGGTTGGACGAACTCGCGCTGTCGAGCTTTCGCCAACCGGGGGTGCGCCTGCTGGTGCGCCTCATGACGCTCGGCCGGCGCCTGGATGCGCCGCGCGGCGAGCGTCTGCGCGACGGCTTGATTCGGCTTGGCCCGATCTTCGTCAAGTTCGGCCAGGTGCTGTCGACGCGGCGCGACATACTGCCTGACGATTTGGCCGACGCATTGGCCCAGTTGCAGGACCAGGTGCCGCCATTTGCTGCCGACGTGTCGCGCGCCATCGTCGAGCGCGCCTTCGGCAAACCCATCGAAGCGGTGTTCAGCCGCTTCGACGCGCAGGCGGTCGCCAGTGCGTCGATCGCCCAGGTTCACTTCGCCGCCCTCAAGGACGGGCGCGAAGTCGCTGTCAAGGTGCTGCGCCCGGGAATGCTCGCGGCCATCGAGGCCGACCTGGCCTTGATGCGCACCCTCGCGCGCTGGATCGAGCGGTTGTCCGTGGACGGGCGGCGCTTGAAGCCGCGTGAAGTGCTTGCCGAGCTCGATACGCATCTGCACGACGAACTCGATTTGGTGCGCGAAGCCGCCAACGGTTCGCACCTGCGGCGCAACATGCAGGGGCTGAACCTGATGCTCGTTCCCGAAATGGTCTGGGAGCTGTGCACGCGCGACGTGATCGTGATGCAGCGCATGTATGGTGTTCCGATCAGCCAGAAGCAGCGCCTCATCGACGCCGGGGTCGACATCCCGAAGCTCGCGCGCGACGGCGTGACGATTTTCTTCACCCAGGTGTTTCGTGACGGCTTCTTCCACGCCGACATGCACCCGGGCAACATTCAGGTGTCGGTCGAGCCGGCGACGCTGGGCCGCTACATCGCGCTGGACTTCGGCATCGTGGGCACGCTCACCGAGTCGGACAAGCAGTACCTTGCGCACAACTTCATCGCCTTCTTTCGGCGCGACTACAAACGCGTCGCCGAACTGCACCTGGAAAGCGACTGGGTGCCTGCGGGCACGCGAATCGACGAACTCGAAGGCGCGATCCGCGCGGTGTGCGAGCCGCACTTCGACCGTCCGCTGAAAGACATCTCGCTCGCGCAAGTGTTGCTGCGTCTGTTCCAGACGTCGCGCCGCTTCAACGTCGTGATCCAGCCGCAGTTGGTGCTGTTGCAAAAGACGCTGCTCAACGTGGAGGGGCTGGGGCGCCAGCTCGACCCCGAGCTCGACTTGTGGAGCACCGCCAAGCCGTTCCTGGAGCGCTGGATGGACGCGCAAGTGGGTTGGCGCGGATTGCTGTCGCGGCTCGCGCACGAAGCGCCGCGTTACGCACAACTCCTGCCTGAATTGCCGCGGCTGTTGCACCACGCGTTGCGCAAGCAGCCGGCCGAACACACGCAGCTGTTCGCCGAGTTGCTTGCCGAGCAGCAGCGCACGAATCGCTTGCTGCAAGGGCTTCTTTACTTCGTTGCAGGGGGCGTCGTGGGGACGCTTCTGGTGCTCGCATTGACAGGGCGGCAGATTTTTTGAGGCCGTTAAACTGCGCGCGCATTTTCTCGCTGCGTCAACACCCATCCTCCGAGGAATCCCGACCATGCTGATCACGTTCGTCGTTCTGTACATGGCGGTGACGATCGCCATCGGCTTGCTCGCCGCACGCCGCGTCCACGACTCCAAGGACTACCTGATCGCCGGGCGCAGCCTGCCGCTGTACATGAACGTCGCGACGGTATTCGCCACGTGGTTCGGCGCCGAAACCGTGCTTGCGGTGTCGGCGACGTTTGCCAAAGACGGCTTGCGCGGCATCCCCGGCGACCCCTTCGGCGCCTCGGTGTGCCTGGTGCTCGCCGCGCTGCTGTTCGCGCGCGTGTTCTATCGCATGAATTTGCTGACGATCGGCGACTTCTACAAACATCGCTACGGCAAGTCGGTGGAAGTGTTGACGAGTGTGGCGATCGTCGCCAGCTACCTCGGCTGGACTTCAGCGCAGATGACGGCGCTGGGGCTGGTGATTCACGTGCTTTCCGGTGCGGCGATCGACCTGAACACCGCCATCCTGCTCGGCGCCGGGATCGTGCTCGTCTACACCATCTTCGGTGGCATGTGGTCGGTGGCGTTCACCGACCTGTTCCAGACCGTCATCATCCTGATCGGCCTGACGCTCGTTGCGGTGGTCGTGGGCGACCTGGCAGGTGGCGCGTCCAAAGTCATCGCGCAGGCTGCCGCCGAAGGCAAGTTCATCATGTTCCCTGCCGACATGGAAGCCGCAGGGTATTGGGCGATGGCGAGCGCCTTCTTCGCCTTCGCATTTGGCTCGATCCCCCAGCAAGACGTGTTTCAGCGCATGACGAGCGCGAAGAACGAGCAGACCGCAGTGCGCGGCACCCTCATCGGTGCCGCGATCTATTTTTGCTTCGCCTTCGTGCCGATCTTCATCGGTTATGCGGCGCTGGTTGCCGAGCCGTCGCTCAAGGAGTTGTTCGCTTCCGAAGACCCGCGCCAGATCCAACGCATCCTGCCCGATCTGGTGCTGAGCAAGATGCCGCTGTGGACGCAAATCATGTTCTTCGGTGCCTTGTTGTCGGCGATTTTGTCCACGGCCAGCGGCGCCTTGCTCGCGCCCACGGCGCTGTTCACGGAGAACGTGTTGCGTCCCTTCGTGCCGAAAATGGGCGATCGCCAGTTTCTGCTGACGCTGCGCATCATCCTGGCCACCTTCACGTGCGCCGCGCTCCTGTTCGCGTTGAACAGCAAGAGCACGATGTACGAGATGGTGCAGAACGCCTACAACGTGACCCTCGTCGGCGCGTTCATCCCGCTGCTCGCAGGAGCGTACTGGAAGCGCGCGACGACGCAGGGTGCGCTCGCCTCCATCGTGTTCGGCGTGGGCACCTGGTTGGCTGCCAGCCACGGCGGCGACGCCGTGCCGCTGCCGGCGAACCTGCTCGGCTTGTTCGCCTCGGCTCTCTTCATCGTGCTGGGGTCGCTCGCGCCGCAGCTGTTGCGCCATCGCGGCCACAGCATCGAACACACATCGCGTGCCGCCGCGCAGGGTCATTGAACGCAGCGGGGTGCGTAAGGCAGGGCGCGCGACTTACAATCGTCGGCTTTGGATTGTGAGGCGAGGAGCGATGCCGATCTATGCCTACCGCTGCGAGGCCTGCGGTCATTCGAAGGACGTGCTGCAAAAGGTTTCGGATGCACGCCTGACCACGTGCCCGCAATGCGGAGCGCAGGCCTTCCAGAAGCAAGTCACCGCTGCCGGTTTCCAGCTCAAGGGCTCAGGCTGGTACGTGACCGACTTCAAGGGCAATGGCCAGAAGCCTGGCGGCGATGCGAAGAGCGATGCGAAGGGCGACGCTGCGGCAAAGTCTGGCGCACCCGGCGCAAGCTCCGAGGCCAAGGGCGACCCGAGCAAGCCAAGCAAGAGCGCCGATGCCGGCACGCCGACAGCGGAAGCCAAATCGAGCCAGGCGTCGGAGAAACCGGCCAGCAAGACGCCCAGCACGACGCCTGTGGCCAAGCCGGCTGACAAGGCACCAGCATCCAGTGCCGGGAGCGGCAGCACGCCGCCGTAACGGCGTCCAGGCAAACCGCAGCGTGGAGTGGAGTTGAAAAAGTACCTGATTGCCGGACTGCTGGTGTGGCTGCCCCTGGGGATCACCGTCTGGGTGCTGCAGGCCGCGCTGGGGATGATCGACGGCGTCTTCGGCTGGCTGCTCAGTGCCTCGCAGGCCGTCCTGCCTGAGTCGGCACGCGCGACGCTGGACCTGCTGCGCCACATCCCGGGCTTGGGCGTATTCGTACTGCTGCTCGGTTTGCTGCTGACGGGCGCCTTCGCTGCGAACATCGTCGGCCAGTGGTGGCTCAAGCAGGGCCATGGTCTGCTCAGCAGGATCCCCATCGTCAAATCGATCTACAGCTCGGTCAAGCAGGTTTCGGACACGCTGTTTTCCAGCAGCGGCAACGCGTTTCGCGAAGCCGTGCTGGTCGAGTACCCGCGTGCCGGCGCCTGGACGATTGCTTTCGTCACGGGCAAGCCGAGCGGCGAAGCTGCGGCGCACCTGGTGGGCGAGCACGTCAGCATCTACGTGCCCACCACGCCGAATCCGACCTCGGGCTTCTTCCTCATGGTGCCGCGCAGCGACGTGATTGCGTTGCGCATGAGCGTCGACGAGGCCCTGAAGTACGTGATTTCGATGGGCGTCGTGAGCCCCGCGAGCAACGTGGTCGCGTTACCTCAAGTGTCGCGAAATTGACGCCTAACGCGCGGTGCGGCCGGCGGCAGACGGCGCGCACCGCAGGCCCCCGTTTGGCTGAGCCCTTCGAGACACGTTGAAAAAAAGGTCTGGAGCGATCGATGAGAACCACTTACTGCGGCCTGGTGAGCGAGCTGCTCCTCGGGCAAACGATCACCCTCATGGGCTGGGCACACCGCCGGCGTGACCATGGCGGCGTGATCTTCATCGACTTGCGCGACCGCGAGGGCCTGGTGCAGATCGTCTGCGACCCGGACCGCGCCGAGATGTTCAAGGCGGCCGAAGACGTGCGCAACGAGTTCTGCCTGCGCATCGTCGGTCGGGTGCGCGCGCGCCCGGCGGGCACCGAAAACGCCAATCTCACGAGCGGCAAGATCGAAGTCCTCTGCCTGGAGATCGAGGTGCTGAACCCGAGCATCACGCCGCCGTTCCAGCTTGACGACGAGAACCTCTCGGAAACGACGCGCCTGACGCACCGCGTGCTCGACCTGCGCCGCCCCGCGATGCAGCGCAACATGAAGCTGCGCTACCGGGTGGCGATGGAGGTGCGCAAGTTCCTCGATGCAAACGGCTTCATCGACATCGAAACGCCGATGCTCACGAAAAGCACTCCGGAGGGCGCGCGCGACTACCTCGTGCCGAGCCGCGTGCACCCGGGCGAGTTCTTTGCGCTGCCGCAGTCGCCGCAACTCTTCAAGCAGTTGCTGATGGTCGCCGGCTTTGACCGCTACTACCAGATCGTCAAGTGTTTTCGCGACGAAGACCTGCGCGCGGACCGACAACCCGAGTTCACGCAGATCGACATCGAAACCTCGTTCCTCACCGAGGAAGAAATCCGCACGATGTTCGAAGGCATGATTCGCAGCACTTTCGAGCACGCGATCGGCGTCACGCTGCCGCCTTTTCCGGTGATGCTCTACGCCGACGCGATGGCACGCTACGGCTCCGACAAGCCCGACTTGCGCGTCAAGCTCGAACTCACCGAAATGACGGACGTCATGCGCGACGTCGACTTCAAGGTCTTTTCCACTCCCGCGCAGGCGCTCGGTGGCCGGGTTGCGGTGCTGCGAGTTCCCGGGGGCGGCGAGATGAGCCGCGGCGAGATCGACGGCTACACCGAATTCGTGAAGATCTACGGCGCCAGGGGGCTGGCGTGGATCAAGGTGAACGACGCCGCCAAGGGGCGCGAAGGCCTGCAGTCGCCGATCGTGAAAAACCTGCACGACGCTGCGCTCGCGCAGATTCTCCGGCGCACCGGCGCGAGTGACGGCGACTTGTTGTTCTTCGGCGCCGATAAGGCCAGCGTCGTCAATGACGCGCTGGGCGCCTTGCGCGTCAAGGTCGGCCACAGCGATTTCGGCAAGGCGCGCGGGCTTGTGCAGGGCGAGTGGGAGCCGCTCTGGGTGGTCGACTTTCCGATGTTCGAGTTCGACGCTGCCGCGCAGCGCTGGAACGCCGTGCACCACCCCTTCACCGCGCCGAAAGACGGCCACGAAGACTGGCTCGAGAGCGACCCGGGGCGTTGCGTCGCCAAGGCC
>JBEBHW010000111.1:0-8754 GCA_040081145.1 Burkholderiaceae bacterium | reverse complement strand
GTTCATCATCACGGGTGTGCCGCCGATCGACGAGCCCAGCACGAGCACGGGATGCGCACCGTTCCACTCGACGAGCACCGACAGGCCCTGGTTCAGCGCCTCGGCTTCGATGCGCAGCAGCGTTTCGCCCACGCTGTAGGGGCTCCGGCGCACGACGCGAGTGCGGTTGCCGCGGTCCTCACGCGTCGAGTTCAACGCGGCCATGACGACGGCAAAGCTCTCCGTCATCCAGAGTCGATGGGGTTTGTGTTGCGTATTCATGGCTTAAGGGCAGCTTTGTTGTTGTGTTCCGGGCGCAACGATATTCGCACCAGCGCCGGTAAGTACATGGCAACACGTGTAATTTCTCTTGATCCCCAGACTATTTCACGCCCGCCCTGCGCCAGTGAGTGCTACCGCGAACAAGCAAGCCGCTCAGCGCGTGCCGAAGATCTTGTCGCCGGCGTCGCCCAGCCCGGGAATGATGTAGCCCACCTCGTTGAGGTGGCTGTCGATCGCCGCGGTCCAGCAGCGCACTCCCGGGTGCGCCCTGCCCAGCGCGGCAATGCCTTCGGGTGCCGCCACGAGCACCAGCGCACGAATGTCTTTGCAGCCGCGCTGCTGCAACAGGTTCACGGTGGCGATCATCGAGCCGGCGGTCGCGAGCATCGGGTCGATGACGATGGCGGTGCGCTCCTCCAGGTGGCCGACGAAATTCTCGAAGTAGTGGTTGGGTTGCAGCGTGTCGTGGTTGCGGCTCAGACCCACCATGCTGACTTTGGCGCTCGGCACCAGATCGAGCACGCCCTCCAACATGCCCAGGCCGGCGCGAAGAATCGGCACGATCGTCAACTTGCGCCCACTGAGGCGCTGCACGGGCGTGGGCCCGCTCCAGCAATCGATTGTCACGGTCTCCAGCGGCAGGTCGGCAGTCGCCTCATATGCGAGCAGACGCGCCAACTCCTGCGTCAGCGCGCGGAAATCCTTGGTCGAAATCGGCTCTTGGCGAAGCAACCCGACTTTGTGCTTGACGAGCGGATGTTTGACCTCGATGACCGGCATGCGCGCCCCTTGATGATGATGATGATGATGCTGCTGCTGTCAACGTCGATCACTCGACACCCGCGCCGCGCCGCTGGCGCAACGCCTCATACAGGCAAACGCCGCTGGCGACCGACACGTTGAGGCTTTGCACCGCGCCGCACATGGGCAGGTGCACCAGCGCATCGCAAGTCTTGCGCGTCAACAGGCGCATGCCGTCGCCTTCGGCGCCCAGTACAAAGGCCAGCGGCCCACGCAAGTCCAGCGCGTACAGCGAATCGGGCGCATCGTCGGCCAGGCCGACGATGCGAATCGAACGTTCCTTCAACTCTCCCAGCGTTCGCGCCAGGTTCGTCACCATGAAGTAAGGCACCGTCTCGGCAGCACCACTGGCCACCTTGGCCACCGTCGCGTTCAAGCCCACGGCGTGGTCTTTCGGCGCGATCACGCCATGCGCACCCGCGCCGTCGGCGACACGCAGGCACGCGCCCAGGTTGTGCGGGTCGGTCACGCCGTCGAGCACGAGCAGCAAGGGCTCGCCAGCCACCGCGTCGAGCCTGTCGTCGATCGAGTGGCTCACCGGCAGCGGCAGCACGCGTGCCACCACGCCCTGGTGGCGCGGCGTTCCGCAGGTCTTGGTGAGGCGCGCGTCGTCGCTCGCCACGATGCGGATTCCGGCTTCCTCGGCACGCTGCGCGAATTGGCGCATGCGCTGGTCGCGGCGCGTCGCGTCGACGAGGATTTCGAGCACCGTTTTCGGATGCACCTTGATCCGAACCCCTACCGCATGAAAGCCGATCAGCAACTTGCCTGTCATGGTGCGGTGCTCGTCAAGCGCGCGCGCGCAGCAAGGCCCCGGCATTCGCCGAGCTGCCGTAGCCCAAGGTCGGCGCGACGTGCATCGCGTTGGCCAAGCGCCGCAGCAGCGCCGCCAGCGCCAAGCGCGGGTGCCCCGGCTCATTCGGAACCGCGGCGCCGCCGTGAATCACACGCAGCACACCCGCGTGGGCGAGCTCCAGGCCGGCGCTCAGGCTCAGGGCTGCGGCGCCCGCGGGGTCGGCAGGCGCAGGCGTGCTGGGCACCGCCGCGATGCGACTCGCCAGCAAGTCGATGCGTTCGCCAAAGGCACTTCGCCCGCTTGGCGGGGCATGGCCCGGCACGCCGAGCCCAAGGGCGAGGGTCGGCTCGGCATCGTCGATCTGATCCAGCGCGTGGAACAGCGCGTACATGAAATCGAGAATGGCCTGTTCGAGCCGCCGATCGGGCGCTTTGCGAGGACTGTTCGCGCCGGCCGGTGCCGCGGCTTCGCTCGCAGCTCCCGCAGGGGGCACCGCCAATCCCACGTCGGGCTCGATCTCGAAGACACCGAGCACAAGATTCGTCAACGCGCGGCGCTGCTCATCGAGCTCGCGCTCCTCGCGCGGCTGCTGCCGGCCCTGGCCGTGCTCCCGATCGGCGGCCACGTCTTTCTCACTCGGTGACTCGATGCTCTTTGCCGAACTCACGCTGCGCCCCGCGCCCGGGTCGGTGGCGCCAGCGGCGTCGCGCGTGCGCGACGTGGGCAAGGGTTTCATCGACATGGCGCTCCTCTGGGCCGACCCCGGGGCGACGGCGTGACCGCGCGTGTCTGACGCCGCCGGCGACACGCATGGTAGCCGCACTGCGTGGGTTACCATCCCGGCCCGCGACGGGCGCACAGTGCGTCACGCGACAGGGGGCCAAAACGATGCAGGTGATTTGCCTCGATCTCGAAGGCGTACTGGTCCCCGAAATCTGGATCGAGTTTTCGCGGCGCACCGGCATCGCCGAGTTCTCACGCACGACGCGCGACGAACCCGACTATGACAAGCTGATGCGCTACCGGCTCGCCTTGCTCGCCAAGCACGGCCTGAAGCTCGCCGACATTCAGCGCGTCATCGAAGGCATGGGCACGCTGCCCGGCGCGCGCGAATTCCTCGACGAATTGCGCTCGCGCTTCCAGGTCCTCATCCTGTCCGATACGTTCTACGAATTCGCCGACCCGCTGATGCGCCAGCTTGCCCGGCCCACCCTGCTCTGCCACCGCCTCGTGATCGACGACCAGGGGTTCGTGCGCGACTACAAGTTGCGCCAACCCGACCAGAAGCGCGCCGCCGTGACGGCGCTGCGCAGCCTGAACTTCCAGGTGATTGCCGCGGGCGACTCGTTCAACGACATCGGCATGCTGGAGGCCGCGCACGCAGGCTTCTTCATCCACCCGCCGCCGGCGATCGCGCTGCGCTTCCCGCAGTTCGCGGTGACGAACAGCTATGCCGAATTGCGGGCGCAGATCGAACAGGCGTCGCAGCAGCTCAAGGCTGCGGCCTGAATTCAGGCGGCCCCATGCGCGACGCGGACGTCGAACCCTTCTTCGGTCTGCTCGCCGCAGCGAACCCGCAACCGCGCTCCGAACTCGACTATACGAACCTGTTCGAGCTGCTCGCCGCCGTGTTGCTCTCCGCCCAGGCCACCGACGTGGGCGTCAACAAGGCGACGCGCGGCCTGTTCGCGGTGGCCAGCACGGCGCAGCGGATGTTGGCGCTGGGCCTGCCGGGGCTCGAAGAAAAAGTCCGCACGATTGGCCTGTTCCGCAGCAAGGCGCGGCACCTGATGCAGACCTGCGAGATCCTCGTGCGCGAGCACGGCGGCGTGGTACCGCGTTCGCGCGAAGCGCTGCAAGCCCTGCCTGGCGTGGGCCGCAAGACGGCGAACGTCGTGCTCAATGTGGCGTTCGGCGAACCCACGATGGCCGTCGACACGCACGTCTTTCGCGTCGCCAATCGCACCGGCCTGGCGCCGGGAAGAACGCCGCTCGAAGTCGAAGAGGGCTTGCTGAAGCGGACTCCGCAGCGCTACGCAGTCGATGCTCACCATTGGCTGATCCTGCACGGCCGCTATGTGTGCCAGGCGAAGAAGCCGCTGTGTGGGCAGTGCGGCGTGGCGCGGTATTGCGACTTCTTCAAGTCGAACCGCGACGCGGCGGCTCACGCTGCGCCGCCGGAAACGGACGGCCATTGATCCTCGCGGGCTATTCGCCGCGCACCGTGCCCTCACGGCGCGGATCAGCGCCACCGAACCAAACCTCCCGGCCCGCGCGCATGATCCGCTGTATCGCCTGCACCCCGCTGGTCTGCGGCGTCACCCGAACCTCATGACCGCGCGCCTCGAGCCCGGCGATCAGTTCCGCTGACGCGCGTTCGAATTCGAGTTCCGTCGGCCCGTTGCGCGAACCGAAGTTGGGCAGCGCGATCGCCTGCTGCACGTCCAATCCCCAATCGAGCATGCCGATGAGCGTCTTGGCGGTGTAGTTGATGATCGCCGGGCCGCCGGGCGAACCGAGGCTCGCGATCAATTTGCCGCTGCTGCGCTCGAAGACGAGCATCGGCGCCATCGCCGAGCGCGGGCGTTTGCCCGGCTCGACGCGGTTCGCGACCGGCACGCCGTTCACGCTGGGAACAAACGAAAAGTCGGTGAGCTGGTTGTTCAGGAGGAAACCGCGCACCATGATTTGCGCGCCGAAGGCGTTTTCGATCGTCGTCGTCATCGACACCGTGTTGCCGTGGGCGTCGGCGATCGAGACATGTGAAGTCGATGCGAGCTCTGCGCCTGCGTGGTCTGCGAACGCGATTGCCGCAGCGCCAGGCACGCCCGGCATTGCCACGCCCATGCTGCGCGCGCCGATGAGGCGGGCTCTAGCGCGCAAGTAGCGCGGAGCGAGCAGGCTCTGCGCGCTGCCGCCCGGCAGCGGCACGAAGTCGGGGTCGGCGACGTAACGCGCGCGGTCCGCGTAGGCCAGACGCCCTAGCTCGCTGAACACGTGGACCGCGTCGATGCCCGATTCCAGGCCGGCGGCGCCTGGCGCGGGCTGGGGCAGCTGCAGAGCGCCGTGTTCGATCATGCCCAGCATCTGGCCGATCGCGAGAGCCCCCGACGACGGCGGTGGCATGCCGCACAAGCGCCACGCCTTGTAGTCAAAGCAAAGGGGCTGGCGCAGCACGGCGCGGTAGCCCGACAGGTCTGCCGCGCTCAGTCCCCCGGGGTTGCGCGGGTGCGTCTGCACTCGCGTGACGATGGCCTGGGCGAGCGCACCTTCGTAGAACGCGGTGTCGCCGCGCTCGCCGATGTCGCGCAGCACGGCGGCGAGTTCAGGGTTGCGCAGCAGCGTGCCCGCGGACTTCGGCGTGCCATCGGCGTTGAAGAAATACGCCGCCGCGGCGGGGTCGCGGCGCAGCGGCTGGGCCATGCCTTCGCGCAGCAAAGTGACCAGGCGCGGGCTGATCGCAAAGCCTTGCTCTGCCAGTTGAATCGCCGGCTCGAACAGGGCGCGCCATGCGAGCTTGCCGTGCAGCCGGTGCGCCAGCGCAAGCGCACGCAGCACGCCCGGCGTGCCCACGGCGCGGCCACCGACGACGCTTTGCATGGGCGACATCTCCTGGCCGTTCTGCATGAACAGCTCAGGCGTCGCCGCGGCCGGCGCGGTTTCGCGGCCGTCGATGGCGTGCACCTGCTTGCCGTCGTGATGCACAAGGAACAAACCGCCGCCGATCCCCGACGATTGCGGCTCGACGAGCGTCAGCACCATTTGCACGGCGATCGCCGCGTCCACAGCGCTGCCGCCTGCGGCGAGGATGCGGTAGCCGGCGTCGGTGGCGAGCGGGTGCGCCGTGGCGACGATGAAGCGCTGCGCCGTGACACCGGCCTTCGCCGTGTAGCCGCTGCCCGCCTCGGGCGCCTGGCGTTCGGGCGTCGGGGCCGGGCTCGCGGTAGCGCGCTCGTGGCTCGGCGCCGCGCTGCACGCAGCCAGCACGAGCGCCGTGGCGCACAGGACCGCAACGACGCGGCGCTGCGGCTGCAGGCTCACCGGCTGAGCCTCGGCATCAGGCGAGCGACCGCCTGCGCTTCGAAACAGGCCCAACGCGAGCCGGCCCGAAGCCCGACAGGTCCTGGACTAGACACCGCGCGGCGCGACGCCATGCACGACACGCTGCGGAAACGGAATCTCCACGCCCATCGCATTCAGCACATCGAGCACGGCCAGGTTCACGTCCGAGCGCACGCCGCCCTCGCCGTTCTCGGGGTCGGCAATCCAGAAGCTGATTTTCAAGTCCATGCCGTCGGCGCCAAAGGCGCTGAGCTGGCAGTCCGGCGCGGGCTCGGGCAGGACGCGCGGCACGGCGGCGGCGGCGGCTGCGAGGCGCGGTTGCAAGGCCCGCACGTCGGTTCCATACGCCACCTGCACCGCGCAGTGCAACGCCACCAGCGAACTGCTGAGCGACCAGTTCTCGACGCGCTGGGTGATCAGAATCTCATTGGGAACGATCGCCTCGCGCCCGTTGAGCGCGCGGATCACGGTGTAGCGCGTGCGGATGTCGCTGATGCGGCCCTCGAAGCCGTCGACCTTGACGGTGTCGCCGATGCGCAGGCTGCGTTCGGCGAGCACGACAAAGCCGCTCACGTAATTCGCGGCGATCTTCTGCAGGCCAAAGCCAATGCCCACGCCCAGCGCGCCGCCCAGCACACCCAGCGCCGTGAGGTCGATGCCCACCGCCGACAGTGCGAGCAGCAGGCCCACCAGCAACAGCGCCGCGCGCACCAGCGTGGCGGCCATCTTGCGAAACGACAGCGTGTCGCCGGTGCCGCGCAACAAGCGCCGTTCGATCGCCGCCGAGACCCACAGCGCGAGCACCATCACCAGGCCGGCGGTGACCGTGCCTTCGATCACATTGCGCAAGGTGACGCGCGCGCCACCGATTTTCCAGCCGACCTCTTCCATCGCCTCCAGCATCGACGGCAAGACGCCCGTGACCCACAGGATCACGCCACCCCAGGCGAGCCAAGAGATCGACTTCTCGATGGCACGCACCCAGCGCGCGCGCGGCAGCGTGGCGCCAAGAACGCGCACGCTCAGGCGAATGATGGCGAGGGACAGCAGGATCGGAATCGCGATTCTGAAGACTGCCGGTTGCAGGCTGCTGCTCAGGGTCAGCTTCGCGGCATACGCCATGGAGAGCGCGAGCAGCGGGAACAGCACGCCGTCGACGACGTGTTTGCCGAACCAGATCGAGCCTTCGGGAGCTTGTCTGCCGCGCCAGAGCCGCACCAACACCCACGCCGCGGCCATGCAGGCGGCGAGGACCGCGAGTTCGGTGAGCGCCGCCGGCTGGGCGAGTGCGCCCAGCAGATCGCTCAACTCGCCTGACGCGGAGGCTCGGGCCATGGCCGCTGGGCAGGCCTCAAATCAAGCAGCGCTCAGCACACGCAAGTGCGCCGCGACGCTGCGTGCCAGGGCGCTCAGGTTGTAGCCGCCCTCCAGGCACGAGACGATTCTGCCCTTGGCGTGTTTGTCGGCCAGCTCTTTGATGCGCTTCGTCATCCACTCGTAATCGGCCTCGACCAGACCGAGCTGGCCCAGACCGTCTTCCCGGTGCGCGTCGAATCCCGCTGAAATGAAAATCATCTCCGGGCGAAACGCTTCAAGGCGCGGCAACCAGTGCTGCTCGATCAGGGCGCGGATTTCCGGGCCCTTGGTGTAGGGTGGCACCGGCAGGTTCACCATGTTGCTGCCCAGCGGCGGCACGCCGCTGCCGGGGTAGAGCGGATGCTGGAAGTAACTCACCATCAGCATGCGGTCGTCGTTTGCGACGATGTCTTCGGTGCCATTGCCGTGGTGCACGTCGAAGTCGACGATCGCCACGCGCGTGAGCCCCCCCACGTCAAGCGCGTAACGCGCCGCGATCGCGACGTTGTTGAAGAAGCAAAAACCCATCGCCCGGCCGCGCGTCGCGTGGTGGCCGGGCGGGCGCACGGCGCAGAACGCGTTGTTGAATTCGCCGGCGAGAACGCCTTGCGTCGCCGCCACCGCAGCGCCTGCACCGCGCTGCACAGCCGCCCACGTGCCCGCGCTGGCGGAGGTGTCGGGGTCCAGGGCGCGTGGGTTGCCGCTGCGCGAAACCTCCTCGAGCAGGTCGCGCAGTTGATTCACATAACCGGAGCTGTGAGCGAATGCAACGTGCTCGAGCGCCACCAAAGGGGCGTCGCGCCGGGTCAGCGTCGCCTCCAGACCCGTGGCGAGCAAGTGGTCTTCGATGGCGGTCAGGCGCTGCGGGCTTTCGGGGTGGCCGCGGCCCATGTCGTGGCCGCGGCATTCGATGTGCGTGAAAAAGGCAGTGGACATGGCGCGATGCGGGGTTGCGTTTTCGGGTAACGTGGGGAGGATGAACGATTCTGTCTCAACCCATATTCTGCGGGCCGGGCAATCCGCCGATCCGACAAGCCAGGCGCTGGCCGACAAGCTCTCGCAGTTGATCACCCAGGTTAGCACGATCGTCGTGGGCAAACGCACCCAGATCGAAGACTGCGTCGCCTGCCTTCTTGCCGGCGGACACCTGCTCATCGAAGACGTTCCCGGGGTGGGCAAAACGACGCTGGCGCACGCGCTGGCGGTTTCGCTGGGTCTGCGCTTTTCGCGCACCCAGTTCACCGCCGATCTGATGCCGGCCGACTTGACGGGCGTCAGCATTTACGAGCGCGCCAAGGAAGTCTTCGTCTTCCACCCCGGCCCGGTATTCGCCCAGGTGCTGCTCGCCGATGAAATCAACCGCGCCGGCCCGAAAACCCAAAGCGCCTTGCTCGAGGCGATGGAAGAACACCAGGTCACCGTGGAGGGCGAAACACGCCCGCTGCCCAAGCCGTTTTTCGTCATCGCCACACAGAACC
>JBEBHW010000808.1:0-1895 GCA_040081145.1 Burkholderiaceae bacterium | reverse complement strand
CGGTAAGGTGCGCGGTCTTCGAGCGCGCAGGCGATCAGCAGGGAAGAGTGGAACCAGCCGCGGTGCTGGTCGTGGCCTTCGAGGTAGAGGTCGGCCTCCGGGCCTTGAGCGTGAAATCCCGGATGCTGCGTTGAACCGCGGTGCGTTCCGCGCAGCACGTGATAGAAGGTCGAGCCCGAGTCGAACCAGACTTCGAGGATGTCGCTGCTCTTCGTGTAGATCGCTGCATCCTGCGCGCCGAGAATCTGCTCGGCGCTCGCGCGGCTCCACGCTTCGATGCCGCCTGCTTCAATCATGGCTGCGGCCTGGTCGAGGATGTCCATCGTTCGTGGGTGCAGCTCGCCGCTGTCTTTGTGCAGGAAGAACGGCAGCGGCACCCCCCAGCTGCGCTGGCGGCTGATGCACCAGTCGGGGCGGTTCGCGATCATGTCGCGCAGCCGCGCGCGGCCGTTTTCGGGGTAGAAACCCGTTGGGGCCTGCCCCGACTCGGGATTCCCGTCGATCGCGTCCAGCGCAATCTGGCGCAGCGTCTTAGGGGCCTTGTCCTTCGTGAACACGCCCACGCCTTCGTCCATGCGGATGAACCACTGCGCGGCGGCGCGGTAAATCACCGCCGACTTGTGGCGCCAGCAGTGCGGGTAGCTGTGCGTGATCGTCTGCGTGGCAAAGAGCCGCCCAGCGTCTTTCAGCGCGTCGATGATTTTCGGAACCGCCTTCCAGATGTTGACGCCGCCGAACAGCGCAAAGTCGGCCGCGTACGCGCCGTTGCCTTGCACGGGGTTCAGGATGTCGTCGAGCTTCAGGCCCTGCGCGACGCAGGAGTTGAAGTCTTCCACGCCGTAGGCGGGGGAGGAGTGCACGACGCCGGTGCCGTCATCAGCGGTGGCGTAGTCGGCGAGATAGACGGGGCTGAGGCGCGCGTAGCCTTTGTCGACGTCGAACAGCGGGTGCTGAAAATTCAGGCCGCCGAGTTTTTCGCCGAGCGCCGTGGCGAGCACTTTGCCGCCGAGCCCGTAGCGCGCGAGGCAGGTGTCGACCAGGCTCGCCGCGAGCACGAGCAGGCCACGATCCGTGTCGACGAGTGCGTATTCGAGGGCGGGGTTCAGGTTCAAGGCCTGGTTCGCCGGAATCGTCCACGCCGTCGTCGTCCAGATCACGATGAACGCGTCCTTGTTGAGTGCCGGAACGCCGAACGCTGCAGCGAGCTTCTCCGGCTCCGCACAGCGGAATCCGACGTCCACCGTGTTGCTCTTCTTGTCGGCGTACTCGATCTCGAATTCGGCGAGCGAGCTGCCGCAGTCGAAGCACCAGTACACCGGCTTCAAGCCGCGGTAGACGAAGCCGCGCTCGATGACGCGTTTGAACGCGCGGATTTCACCGGCCTCGTTGGCAAAGTCCATCGTGCGGTACGGATGCTCCCAATCGCCCAGCACGCCCAGGCGCTTGAAGTCGGCCATCTGCTGGCCAATCTGCTCCGTCGCGAAAGCGCGGCTCTTCGCCTGCATGTCATCGCGGCTCAACTTGCGACCGTGGAGCTTTTCGATCGCGTTTTCGATCGGCAGGCCATGGCAGTCCCAGCCCGGCACGTAGTGCGCATCGAAGCCCGCCAGCTGGCGCGCCTTGACGATCATGTCTTTGAGCACCTTGTTGACGGCGTGGCCCATGTGGATCTGGCCGTTCGCGTAGGGCGGGCCGTCGTGCAGCACGAACAGCGGCGCACCGTGGCGCGCGTCGCGCAATTGTTTGTACGTGCCCTGTTCGTCCCACGCCTTGGCCCAATCGGGCTCGCGCTTGGGCAAGTCGCCGCGCATCGGGAAGGGCGTGTCGGGAAGGTTCAGCGTGGCGCGGTAATCGGTGGCGCTCGGGTCAGCCATGGCAATCCTTGTCAGTGTCGT
>JBEBHW010000807.1:0-1906 GCA_040081145.1 Burkholderiaceae bacterium | reverse complement strand
ACGAGAGGGGGCAAAAGGCAAGACCTGACCCCTTGCGTCACTTGCGTCACTTCTTCGGCTCGCTCTTCGCGTTGTAGCGCTTCGTCCACTCTTCGAGAATGCGTTCGCGGTTGTCAGCGGCCCAGGTGAAGTCCATCTTCACGAGGCGCGCTTCGTAGTCCTTGGGCACGTTGGCGAGCGGCGAGGCAACGCCGGGTTGCGCCGTGATGGCGAAGTTCTTGCCGTAGAGCAGCATTGCGTCCTTGCTCGACGCCCAGTCGGCGAGTTTCTTCGCCGCGTCGAGGTTCTTCGTGCCCTTGTGGATCGCAAACGCCTCGAGGTCCCAGCCCAGGCCTTCCTTGGGGAACACCAGGTCGATCGGCGCGCCTTTCGCCTTGTTCGTGTTTGCGCGGTATTCGAACGAGATGCCGAGAACGAACTCACCGCTCGATGCCATGTTGCACGGCTTGCTGCCCGAGTGCGTGTACTGCGCGATGTTCTCGTGCAGCGCGTCCATGTATTTCCAGCCGTCGCCTTTGCCGGCCTTGTCGCCCCACAGCGTGAGCCACGCCGTCACGTCGAAGAAGCCGGTGCCCGAACTGGCCGGGTTGGGCATCACGATCTGGCCCTTGTAGGCCGGTTTGATCAGGTCTTTCCAGGTTTCGGGTTTGGGGATGCCGCGCTTTTGCGCTTCGATCGTGTTGAAGCAGATGGTGGTTCCCCACACGTCCATGCCGAACCATGCCGGCGGGTTCTTCTTGTCGACATACTGGCTCATCAGTGCGTCGGCGTTGAGCGGCCGGTACGCATGGAGCATGCCGTTCTTGTCGAGCAACGCCAGACTGGAAGCGGCCACGCCCATCACCACGTCGGCTTGCGCATTGGCCTTTTCGGCGAGCAGCTTGGCGGTGATCACGCCTGTGGAATCGCGAACCCATTTGAGTTCGATGTTCGGCTCGACTTTGTTGAAGCCCTCCTGATACGCCTTGAGTTGATCAGTTTCCAGCGCGGTGTAGACGAGCAAGGTGGTCTTTTGCGCAAAGACACTGCCCGCAAGCGCCAACGTGGCGGCGCCGACGAGCAGGGAAAAGGGGCTCGGAATTCGCATGGACTGCTCCTGATAGGGATGAGGGTGGGGATCAAAACGTGCAGGTTAAGAGCCGGAGCATCGCCCGCCAAGCATGACAACCCGATGTCCGCGCCAATTTAGGGTCTGCCTTTGTTGTTGTCAACGGTATTTTGCCGAATGTTGACAATGTACAAAATCGCCCGTCCAATCCGCTCCCATGAGGGTTCTGGTGTCCAGCGCGTAAGACGGCATGCTCGCCCTGCTTAACCTTCTCGCCGCGATCGCCCTGCTCGTGTGGGGCACGCAAATCGTGCGCACCGGCATCTTGCGGGTGTTCGGCGAAAGCCTGCGCCAGTGGCTGGCCGCGGGAATGAGTTCCCGGCTGCGTTCGGTTCTCGCCGGCCTGGCGGTGAGCAGCCTGATCCAGTCGAGCACCGCCACCGGCCTCATCGTCGCCTCGTTTCTCGGGCGCGCGCTGGTGCCGCTGTCAGTCGCGCTGGCGGTGATGCTCGGCGCCGATGTGGGCACGAGCCTGATGGCGCTGGCGTTTTCCTTCGACTTGTCGTGGCTCTCGCCGCTGCTGATCTTCGTCGGCGTCGTGATGTTCGTCTCGCGCGAGAAGAGCAACGCCGGGCGACTGGGGCGGGTTGCGATCGGCCTGGGCTTGATTCTGCTGTCGCTGCAGCTGATCGTCGCGAGCACAAAACCGCTGACCGAGGCTCCAGCCCTGCGCGGGCTGCTCGCGGCGCTGCCGAACGAGGTGCTGCTCGACATCCTGGTCGGCGCGGCTCTGACGGTGTTGTCGTACTCGAGCCTGGCCATCGTCCTGCTCACCGCCACACTCGCCGCGTCGGGAAT
>JBEBHW010000110.1:0-8808 GCA_040081145.1 Burkholderiaceae bacterium | reverse complement strand
CTACAAGCTCGAGCCCGCATTGCAGCCTGGGCAGGCGCGCGAACTGCACTTTGCGACGACGCTGCAAGAGCGTGGCTTTCCGAACGGCGCGCCGCTCACGCGGATCGTGGCGAACGGCAGTTTCGTCGACAACGGCGAGATCACGCCGGCGCTGGGCATCATGCGCGACGGCATGCTCAAAGACCGCGCGAAGCGCCGCAAGCACGGCCTGCCCGCGGACCTGCGCCCGCCCACGCTGGAAGACGAAGCGGGCCGGGCGCGCAGCGGATTTCGCGCCGACAGCGACTGGGTAGACGCCGACATCACGGTCACGACCGACGCCGACCAGACGCCCATCGCGCCCGGCTACACGCTGAGCGACACGACCACGAACGGCCGGCGCAGCGTGCACTTCAAACCCGACGCGCCGATCAACCACTTCTTTTCGATTCAATCGGCGCGCTACGCCGTGCGCAGTGAGCGCTGGCAGGGTGTGGACCTCGCGGTGTATTTTCACCCGAGGCACGCGTTCAACGTCGATCGCATGCTGCAGGCGATGAAGGCGTCGCTTGCGTTGTTCAGCGAACAGTTCTCGCCGTATCAGTTTCGCCAGGCGCGCATCATCGAATTCCCGGCCTACGCCGACTTTGCGCAGTCGTTCGCGAACACGATTCCCTACTCGGAGAACATCGGTTTCATCGCGCAGCTCAAGGAACCGCAGAAGATCGACATCGCGACTTACGTCACGGCACACGAAATCGGCCACCAATGGTGGGGGCACCAGCTCGCTCCCAGCGACCAGCAGGGCGCGACGATGCTGGTCGAGAGCCTGGCGCAATACTCGGCGCTGCTCGTCATGGAGCGCATGTACGGGCCCGAGCAGATGCGGCGCTTTCTCAAGTACGAACTCGACCGCTACCTGCGTCGCCGCGGCGGCGAAGTCGTGGAAGAAATGCCGCTCGCGCGCGTCGAAAACCAGCAATACATCCACTACCAGAAGGGTTCGCTGGTGATGTACTGGCTGAAGGAGGTGGTGGGTGAAGCCACGGTGAACCGCGCGCTGTCGGAACTGCTGGCGCAATATGCTTTCAAGGCCGCGCCCTACCCGAATACGCTCGACTTTTTGCGCCTGCTGCGCAAGCACGCCGGGCCGCAGCACGACGCGTTGATCACCGACTTGTTCGAGAAAATCACCCTCACCGACACCAAGGCGACACGCGCCACCGCAACACGCCTGCCCAGCGGCGAGTTTGAGGTGCGCATCGAGATCGAAGCGCGCAAGCTGTATGCCGACGGCAAGGGCGTGGAGACTGCAGCGCCCTTGGACGAACCGTTCGACGTGGGTGTGTTCACAGCCGAGCCGGGGAAGAAGGGCTTCGTGGCGGCGTCGGTGCTGGCGTTTCAGCGCATGCCGATCAAGAGTGGCAAACAAAGCGTGACGCTGATCGTCAAGGAACGGCCCACGCACACCGGCGTGGACCCGTACAACAAGCGCATCGATCGCAATTCCGACGACAACGTCATCGCAGTCGACAGCGCTGACGCTGCGAAGTAGGCCTCTTCCCACGCCCGGTGCGAACGGGGCAGGCCAGGGCGGCCGGCCTCAGGCGTCCTGCAAGTAGCGCGCGGCGAGCGTCTGCCGGGCCGATGCGCTCAAGCCGAGGCGCACGCTCAGGTAGCGCTCCAGGCCGCCCTGGTCCGTGTCCACCGCGTGCAGCGCAGCGTCAAGAAAGCTTTGCTGCACGCCGAACAGCACGTGCAGCGCCTCGGCGGGAAACTCGGACTGGCGCAGCGCGGGCCGCTCGAACAACTGATTTGTCAGCAGGAAGTCTTGCAGCACGCAGTCGCGCGGCACGCCCAAGGCGAGCAGAAGGAGTGCCGCTGCCACACCCGTGCGGTCTTTCCCCGCAGTGCAGTGGAACAGCACCGGCGCGTCGGCCTGCAGCAGGTGCTCGAACAGCTCGGCAAAGCGGTGCGCCTGGTCGTTGATCAGGTCGCGGTAAAGCTCTTCCATCAAGCGGGCGACCACGTCGCCCGTCACTGCGTGCCCCTGGCCCGAGAGCACGCGCATGCGCTGCACCAGCGTCGGCTCGATCGCCAGCGAGTGCTGCGTCACGCCGGGCAGCACGTAAGGCGTCTCGGCGCGCTCGACCTCGCCGCGAAAGTCGAACGAACGGTGCAGGCCGAGCGGTGCGAGCTGCGCGTGATCTTGCGCAGTCAGGCCGCCCAGGTGCGCCGAGCGAAACAGCTTGCGCCAGCGCAGCGGGCGCCCGCCGTGGCCGAGGTAGCCGCCAAGGTCGCGGAAATTGGTTGCGCCTTGCAAGCGCCAGGAACGTTTTGGTTGATCGGGCATGCGACGATTGTCGCGTGCCCCGGGTGACGACGTTGTGACCCTTTGCGCAATGGTCAGGCCGGCACCCGCGAACTCGATCCACGCCCGATGCCGGGCGCGTTCCAGCGCGTCCGCCGGGTGCAGGCGCGGCGCGAAGGTGTCGTCGAGGTCACAGCGCGTGGCTGACGAGGGCGAGGGCGGGCGTCATCGCGGTTGGCTTCGTGGGCGATTGACGTTGCGCTCAGGCAGCACCGGGCACCAGGCGCGAACTGCGGCGCAACGACAGCGCGCCGTCGCCGATGAGCCAGAGCGCGAGCGACGCCACGGCGAGGAACACCGGGTACTCCCATCCTCCCCCCTTGCTCGAGAAGACCCAGCCGTTGGGCACGTGCACCCAGGCCGCGGCGAGCATCACCGGCACGAGCACCAGCGACACCTGGCGTGCATACACGCCGAGCACGAGCGCCGTGCCGCCGATCAATTCGGCAGCGAACACCGGGTAGGCCAGGAAACCAGGGTAGCCCACCGACGCAAAGAATTGCGCCGTGCCGGGCAGCGTGAAGACCAGCGCTTTCAGCAAGGCGTGGGCAATCCACATGGCGCCCAGGCTCACGCGCAACAGCGTGACGCCGTAGGCCGCAGGGGATGTTGAAGCAGGGGATGGGTTCATGGTCGGACGGATGGAGTGGCGATGGTGCAGAATGTAGGCTTGCACACATGCAATGCAAATAGGCAGGAGCGCAAACATTGAATGCGTCAACGCAATACGACCTGAGCCCTGCCGACTTGCAGGCGGTGCTCGCGCTGCAGCGCGGCGGCAATCTCGCGCAAGCCGGCGAGCGCCTCGGCGTGGACGCGTCCACCGTGTTCCGTAGCGTGCAGCGCATCGAACGCGGTCTCGGCCAAGTGCTGTTCGAGCGTTCGCGCACCGGATACCGCGCCACTGAACTGGGGCAGAGCCTGCTCGAACACGCCGAGCACCTGGAAACCGCCCTGGAGGCGGCGCGCTCGGCCGTCGCGTCGCGCCCCGAGCAGGTGGCCGGCACGGTGCGCATCACCACGACGGACACCATCCTGCACGGCCTCGTCGCACCCGCGCTCAAGCTGCTTTGCCCCTCGCACCCGCGCCTGGACTTTGAGCTGCACACCGGCAACGAACTCGCGAGCCTGACCAAGCGCGACGCCGACATTGCCGTGCGCGCGACAAGACGCCCGCCGCAGCACTTGGTGGGCCGGCATGTCGGGCCCATCCGCATGGCGCTCTACGCGGCAAAGAAGAGCGCGGTGAAACGCTATGCCGATGTTCAAGCCGACAATGCGCCGTGGATCGCCCCCGACGACGCGCTGCCCGAGCACCCTTCCGTCGTCTGGCGCAAGCGCCATTTCCCGAAATCCGTGCCGCGTTACCGCGTGAACAGCATCCTCACAGTGATGGAACTCGTCGCATTGGGTCTGGGGCTGGGCATGCTGCCGGTGTTCCTCACGAAAGGCCGCACCGACCTGCGGCAACTCACCGACGTGATTGACGAATGCCAGACCGAGCTGTGGCTGCTCACCCACCCCGAGTCGCGCCACTTGCGGCGCGTGTCGACGGTGTTCGGCCATCTGGCGCAAGCGCTGGCGCTCGACTGAACCGCCGTTCCATGCCAACCACCCTCATCCAAGTGAAAGTCAAGCCGAACGCCCGCGCGAGCACGTTCGAGCAGGCGGCGGACGGTACCTGGCTCGCTCAGCTCAAGTCAGCGCCGATCGAAGGCAAGGCAAACGACGAGCTGATCGCGCTGGTGGCACGGCACTTCGAGTGCCGCAAGTCGTGCGTCTCGATCAAGAGCGGCGCGGCCGGGCGCATGAAGTGGGTGCGCATCGAGGCCACCTGAGCGCCGCCAGGTCACTCCTCGCGATCCGACAACACCGAAAGATCCAGCGGCCGCACCGCCCCCATCCACATCGCGTGGCCGGGTGCGGCGGTGGAGTTTTCGGTCAATGCCGGCGGCGAAGTGGTGCTGCATCCGCCGCGCCCTGCGCGCAAGGGTGCACCGCGCAAGGAGCGCTTCGATGCGGTGCGGGGCAGCGCTGACGTGCGCTGGCGCACCGATGAGCTGATGAAACTGCTGCGCGCGCAGGCGCAACTGCATGCGCTCGCGATCAACCCGGTGATCTACGCCGAGCTGTCGCTGTCGTTCTCGACCTTCGAGGCCCTGGACCGCGCGGTTGCCACGCTGGAGCTGGCGATGCACGAGGTGCCACGGCCGGCCCTGTTCCTCGCCGCCAAGGCCTACCTGCAGTCCCGCCGGCGCGGCGCTGGCAGGGCCCAGGTGCTGCCCGACTTCTTTATCGGCGCGCACGCCGGCGTCGAGGGCTCGCCCTTGCTCACGCGCGATGCAAGCCGGTTCCGCAGCCACTTTCCGCGCCTGGAAGTCATCGCGCCGTGAGTGCCAACCCATCCCTCGACCAACTCCGCGCCCTGCCCAAGGCCGAGGTGCACGCGCACCTCGAAGCGGTGAAGGCAAGCAGTCAAGCATTCATCCGTTGTCCCAGCCAGACCACGGAAATCAGGAATACGGCCACGGACCCCAACCGCAGCACTTGCAACTTCGTCTCAGGACGTTTGGCCAGCAACAAAACCGGCACGGCCACCAGCGTGACAGCAGTCAACTGACCCAGCTCGACACCGAGGTTGAATGCAAACAGTGTTTCCACGAAGTACATGTTCGATAGACCCAGTTCTTTCAATCCATTGGCGAATCCCATGCCATGGATCAGGCCGAAAGCAAAGGCCAGTTTCCAGTGGCTGACTCGGAAGCGGCTTTGCAAATTCAACACGGCAGACACCATGATGGAGATCGCAATCATGGATTCAATCAACCGATCAGGCAGGCGGACCCATCCAAGAACAGAACACGCCAAAGTGATGGAATGCGCGAGCGTGAAGGCGGTGATCACCTTGAGCGCAAACTTCTCTGCCTGGTGTTTGCCAAGCTTGCCTGCATCACCATTGGCCGTCGCTTGTCCAGTCAAGAGTAAGCCGGGCAGCAGCAGTGTCAACAAGAACAGAAGGTGATCAGTGCCCTCCCAAATGTGCTTGGCACCCTCTTTGGTGAACAAGCCAATGGTTGACCAGCGCTTGCCCTCACCCAAGGCAAAACGTTGAATTGAATTGGTCTGATCAAACACCGAGGAGATTTCTTCATCGCGCATCGCCAGCTTGAAAAAGGCCCGCCCCAGCTTGTCGTTTTGCGTGAAGAATTGATAGCGAATGACCAGGAACCTGGCATCGGTTCCCGGGCTTGCCGCTGTGAAGCGTTGACGCACATAGAGACCATCGTTGTGCAATACCACTGACTGCGCTTGAAATTCAATGGATATGGCTTGTTCATCGACTTCAATGCCAAGCGATTGCTGGATCACATGGGTGATGGCGGGCTGCAGTGACTGCAAGTTTTCAGGGCCAGGCGCAGGTGCTGGTGCAGGTGCCTCAGCTTGTCCTGCTGCTGTTTGCAGCAGGTTTCCCAGGTCTCGCACAATGAAATCAAGCTCCAGTTGCAAGCGGCCGTTTGCTTCGGTCAGCGCCAAGTAGCTGTTGCCGGATTGGTGCGCCTGGGCGATACCGACGGAACAATTCAGGCCGATGATCAGCAACCCCGTTTGCAAAAACAGCCGGAGACAACTCAGAGCCGCGCGCCTCATCTTCACGGCGAGCTTGGCGCCAAAGCTTCCAGTGTCAAAGGCTTGAGACTTTGGGGATAGTCTTTGCGAAGCTCAGCCTGCAGCTTTTTGAATTTCCGGTTGCCGTCTTCTTTGGGGATCAGCTGCTGCTGAACGGCTTGCAGATAGTGGATCGCCAAAATGAACCGCACCTCCTCCGGGTTGGCAACGGGTTCTTTTGCATCGAGCAGGCTTTCGCCGATGGCGAGCAACTCGCTGAGTTCTTCGCGGGTTTGCGAGAGTGGCGTCAGCGGGTTGTCGGTGAAGCTGTCGTAAAACTGGTTCTTGAGCAGCAGGTATTTGGCCCGGTCCTTGAACGGGGCTTTTGAATCGAGCTTGAGGGCGCTTCTGTAATTGTTCAGCTGAGAAAGATACAGCCCGATCTTGGGCGACATCTGCGGCTTGAAGCCGTTGCGCTCAAGTTCATTCAGCAGCAGCGTGGACTCGAGTCCTTTGACCGCGCCGTGGCTGATGATGTCTTGATTGAACAAGTCCCTGATTTCATCCAGGGTAGAGCCGAGTTGGAACAGGGCCTGGGCTTTGGCCGCAGGGGCGGCCTGGGATGCCAGCATTTGCTGTGCTTGGAGCAATGTGCTGAGGTAGCCCTTTCGCGCCTCGGTGGTGATAGATTCATGCGACCAGCTGGTCAAGCTGATCAGCATCGTCAGGGCAAAGGCACAGGTGCGCGCCCGAATAGAAGGGCAGGCGCTCATCGTTCAGCGGGCGCAGGTGGCGGCTCCAGGCTGTCGCCCCGGTAATGCGCTCGCGCACCCTCGTGGATGGCCATGCCGAACTGCCCTTTGGCGGGCTTGAGCAGTTGCAATTTGTCGGCAGCTTCCATCAAGGCGCGGGTCACCAAGTAGCCGTGGTAGAGGGGAAGGTCCGGCCGTGTCACCAGCAGGTATTTGCCGTTGTCCACCAGAATTTCCATTTGAAGCGGTGCGAACTCTTGAAACGGCGCTTCACCAGTGAACATCAGTCTTGCATGCATATAGGACAGCACAGCTATCTTGACCTGGTCGGTTTTCAGCAGGCTGGCGATGCGTGTCATGTCGTGGGCGCGGCTGACCATGGCACGGCTGAGCGGCAGGTTTTCTCGAAGCACTGCAACCCATGCATCACCGGCTTCATCGCCCGCATAGTCGGCGTGTGAGGTCAGGATCTGCATATTGCGTTTGCGAAACACATCCCAAAATCGATACGGGGTATGCGCCAAGGCGTGCGCGAACGGCAGCAAGCTCACGGCCGATACGAATGTCAGGCGGGACAGGAATGAGCGTCTTTGCATATGCGGAGTTCCAAAAAAAAAGAGCGAGGGAGACTCGCTCTTTTCGGCAAGCCTGGGGCGCTTATTTTTTACCGAAGATTTCCATCGGACAGATGGTGGTCACCGCATAGTTTGGCACGTCAACAACGTTGCTGATGCGCAGGTCGCAGGCCACACTGGCCACCACCAACGCCTGCTCTTTGCTCAGGCCTTTGGTGGCCATCAACCAGTCGAGCATTGTGAGCAATGAATTGCGAGCCGCCAAGGTCACGTCATTGGACAAATTGGTTAAAGGCTTGATTTTTGCGCTGTCCAGATAGGCCCACTGCGGTGGCACTTCGCCGGCTTTCTTGAACGGGTAGCCGACGACGGCATGAAAGCTGTCGGGCTCGAGTTTCTTGATCTGCGAGCCGCCTTCGAACATGGGTTGCTTGATCAGTGAGGCCATGCCTTTGCGGATTTCCGTGCTGACGGTGACCACGGCACCCATTTCGATGGCGGTACCCGCCACTTCACCATCGCCTTGCGCATAGTGCACATCGCCGATGAAAAAGCCGCAACCATCAATGAAGCAGGGCAGCAGCAGGGTGGTGCCCTGGACCATTTGCTTGACGTCCATGTTGCCGCCGTTTTCACGGGGTGGGATGGTGCGCAGGCATTTGTCTTTGTGGCTGCCGTTGGGGCCGCAAATATTGGCAGGGCGGGCGTTGATCGGCTGTGGGGGCAGTGCGACGCCACCAGCAGCACCCAGTTGGCTTTCGCGGGCAAGCCATTTTTCGACTTCCTCTTCGCCGGGCATCACGCCCACCGAGCCCATGAAGCCGTTCATCGGAATGCGAACACCAGGCAGCTGGGCAGAAACAGCCTCAACCCGGGTCAATTTCCAGTTGGCTACATACGGATCTGGAAAAACATCCGGCAAAAAGCCAAAGCCAGGGATCAGCGTGGTGTAGCCGTATTCGTTCGGGTTGATGTCGATGAGTTTGATGGCCAACACATCGCCGCGCTTCGCGCCTTCGATGTAGATCGGGCCAGTCATCGGGTGAATCAAATTGGTGTCAATCGCTGTCACGTCCTTGGGCAAGGAGTTGATGTTCAGGTTGGCGTCCAGAGCATCACGCGTATGAACCACGATCAGGTCACCCGGCTTGGCACGAGCCACAGGCTTGATGGCGGGGTGATAGCGGTTGAAGCAATTGGGGTCTTGCTCGCAATGGCCGCCACTTTTTTTCACCTCCACTATGGTCTGCGTCCTGACTTCAGTCGTGTCCGCATAAACATTGGTGAATACAGATCCGAAAATCAACCATCCGAACGCTGCCTTTTTACAAAACATGCTGATCCTTCTGTAGTCGGGAGTGAATGAAATTAGTCGGTCTAACGAAGCCGGCCACGCTAAAGAGGACGGACCTGAGATGCCCATCGGGCCAAAACCGATGGCGATTCTCAGCTAGAGCCTACGCAAATGTTCATCGGGTAAACGATCGGTTGAATGAGCACAACTCGCGCCCGAATGTTTCCCGTG
>JBEBHW010000109.1:0-8866 GCA_040081145.1 Burkholderiaceae bacterium | reverse complement strand
TTTTCGGCGCCGAAGAACTTCTGCCGCGCCTGCACGAGCGCGGGGTTGGCCGCCGGGCCGCGGTGGTCGTCGTCATCGTCGTCGTCCCGGTCGCTGGCGATCGCGCCGCCAGGCACGGCAGTGGCGAGCAGCAGCGAGCCAATGCACAGCACTTTTCTCAACACGTTCATTTGGCGTCTCCTCGAAGTTGATGGTCACGCGTCCGCGCTGCAGTCTCCGCGAGTTCAGTCCCGATCCCTGTCGTCATGATCCCGATGGTCACCGTCCTGGTTCGCGATGTCGAACACCAGGTTCTCCGGCGCGGGCCCGAACGAGGCCCACGGCACGACGCGCGCTTCACCCACGCCGCGGCGCGACCAGTCGCAGACCCCGCTCGGGAAAATGCTTTGCAACCGGTCCATCTCGGCACTCGTGAGCGTCGCCGTGTAGTCGCGGGAGCTCACCGGCTTCAACCTGCATTTCATAATGTCCGCAGCGAGCGGCCCACCGGCGACGTAACGCGGGAATGCAAAAGACGGGAACGCCGTATTGCACGTCGAATTGGGCGCGCTGCCGAAGGTCTGTGGCTCGGCGATGAATTGCGCGCTGCTCGCCCAACAGCCGTCGCGCGCGGCGTCGGGCTTGTTGCGCGCCACCTTGTCGCGTGGGCTGCGCCGCGAGCTGTCATCGGCGACCGCTTCGACCCACTCGATGAACATGTTCCACGCCGCGGGATAGGGCACCGCGCCGCGCCACATCACGTGGTTGTTGGTATCGCGGTTGTGCTTGGCCATGCGCTCGCGCGTCGCGAAATGGGTCCACTGGTAGTGGTAGCCGGCGTCGTCGTTGTAGATGCCGGTGATGTCGACGAGCGGAATCGACGCCAGGCCGCCGCTGCCGACGAATTGCAGCCCGCTTTGCTGGGCCCTGCGAATCGAGCCACGATCGCCCACCGATCGCGCCGCGACGAAGTTCGCGTCCTGATCGAAGCCGCCGATGCCATCGTTCAGATCGAGGAACTGCTTGACCGTGATCGTGCCCGCGTTCAGCGCCTGCAGACCGTACTGCACGCCCGTGTTGTCGAACGGGCGCAGCGCAAAGCCGGTCGCCGGGTCAGTGCCGTAGATGTTGCGCGACGCGTCGTACACCGTGCCGCGCGCGCCGTGCGGGTTAGTGAGCGGGTCATAGCGCAGGGCGGCCGGAACTGCGGCGAGGAACGGCGCCGACACATAACCCGCGATTCCAGGCGACGCGCGCCCGGGCACCGGGTCGGTGCGGCCCGATTGGCGCGCTGCGTCGATGAAGGCCGTCATCGGGTCCGCAGGCGCCGCCGAGGCCTTGTAGCCCGAGACCGCGATCTTCTGCGCCGCGGTGAACCCGCCCGGGTTCTTCACGGCGAAGTAGTTCGCGAGCAGGTGGCCGTCGGTGCCCGAGAAGGCGATCGACAGCGGATCCGGGAAGGTGCACGCGATCAGCGCCCCGTCGAACAGGCCCGGCAGCGCATCGGCGAGCTGGATGCTGCCGTACGAGCCACCCGAACAGCCGGCGCTGACGGTGTAGCGCGGCACGCCATAGGTCTCGATGAAGTGTTCCTTGCTCATCATCGCGGCTTCGCCGGCGAGCACCGAGTTGCAGTTGTTTGACGGGTGCTGCAGCGTGTTCGAGAACATCGCGTAGCCCTCGCCCAAGCGCGTCGGGCTCAGCAGGTCGAAGTCCATGCCGCCGAAGTTCAGGCTGCCGATGCTCGCGCCCTGCGTGTACCAGCCGGCCGGGCAGCCGAAGCCCTCCACCGCAATCAGGCGCTTGTTCCAGCCGCGCGGCGGAGAAAACGGCGACGGCTCGGCGTCGACCGTCGGGTCGTGCAGCACCGCACTCTGGTAGATGCCGCGGTTCACCGTGCTGGTTTCGACGCGCACAACGAACTTGACGGTTGCGCCTGCGGTCGTCGTCGTCAACGCGGCATCGGCGGGAATGCTCGTCGTGCTCGGCAGAGGCTTGAACGTTGACTGACCCACGGGTTTGTACAGGTAGGTGACCTTCGTTGGCGCCGAGCAGTTGGCGTCGGTGTGCGGGCCGAAGAAGCTGCCGTCAGGCAATCTGAACACCGCCGTCTGGCAGATGTAGGGCGTGACGTGCGGGCCTGACGTGATGGGCCCGGTGATCGGGTAGTTGGTGATTTCTAGCGAATCTCGGTCGCCTTCGCCGCCGCCGCGCACCTCCAGCCGGTTGGACCCGACCGCGAGGCCGGTGACGAGGCCAACGAGCCGCTTGCTGCCTGCCGCGCGGAACGCGCTCGTGACATCGCGACCGTTCAGGGTGACCTGCGGCGCACGCTTGCCATGGCGCCGCTTGATCTGGACGAGCACGTCGCCGCCGCTCACGCGGTCGGCCGGGGTGGACAGCGTGCGGATCGAATTGCCGCGATCGTCATCGTCGTCGTCATCGCTTGCGTGCGCGGCGGGCACTGCGAGGGCCAGCAGAAGCGCAGCGCAGCAACCCAGCGCCAACGTCGATGCGCGCACGCTTGCGCGACATCCTTGCCGAAATTTGCTCATTGCACTGTCTCCCTCGGTCAGCACTCGCGCACCGGCCATCCCGGCCGGCAGGGGTTGAAATTCCGTCGTCGTCGTGCTCGCCGTCACGACCCCAGGGCAGGCGCAGCCCGTCCTGCCCAGCCGGGGCCCTGGAGGTTCAAACGATCAATGTTTGTGGTCGTCGCCGCCTTCGCGCTCGTCTTCCTTGCGCATGCCGCGGCCGCGCAGCTGGCCGCGGATCTCGCCGCCAGGCGAGATGGTCGTGTGGACGTTCACGTAGGCGACGCCGGCACGCATCGCGGCGAGGGCTTCGGCAAATTCCCCGGCCAAGAGCTGCTGGGTTGCCGCGCCTCCCACAACGTTGGCGGCGCTGACGTGCCCGGTGATCGTGCCTGACTGCGGGCAGACCTGGGTGCCGGCCGGGCCAGGGTTGGCGGCCGTTCCGCACAGCCAAATGACGATCGCGCCATTCACGCTCTTCTGACCGAAGTGGATGTGCGACTGAAGCACATTGCCCTGCAATCCGCTGAAGCTCATTTCATAGTCGAACGAATTAATGTCGATATTCCGCGCGAGACCTCTCAAGATTTCGAAAGTCTCGCGCGGACGCTCAGGGCACCGACTTGGGCGTGCAGACGCTCGGCGTGGTGGGTGTCGCCGGAACGAACGGATAACACAACACATCGCTGCCCCTGGCCTGCGCGATGAGCGCGTCGCGGTCGGCGGCGAGCAGATAGCTTTTCGTGAAGGCATTGTTCGCCGCCGCCGTCACCGCCGCCACGTAGCCGTCGTGCGTGCCGTAACGCTCTTCGAGCGACAGGCGCGGGTCGCCCACGGCGTCGCGCTGCGCCTTGGTCTTGAAGAACGGCACCATGCCGCCGGTGTAGTTGCACACTTGGCCAGCGTGGAAGGGGCGCGGATTGACCGGGTCGTAGCCCGGTTCGCCGGGGCCGGCGGTGATGTTCCAGCCGAGGTAGGTGCCCAGCGGGGCGTCGTTCTGCACCGTCGGCACGCCGCCCATTTCGTTGCCGTCCGCATTCACGCGCGGCACGAGCGTCTTGATCACGTGTTTGATCGGCGGGGGCAAGTTCGTCGGCACGCCATTCGCTTCGCTGTGGTCGTACAGCGGCCCCCAGTCGTAGTCAAACACCGGGAAGACGAAGTTCTCAGGCTTGAAGATCGAATCCGGAATGCCGGGAACGCCTTTCGGGAAGCCCATCGCTTTCATCGTCGGCTTGACGAGCGTGGGCCGCCACTTGCCATGATGGCCGTCGTTGCCATCGCGATCACCGTCGTCGTCATCGTCGCGATCGTTGTCGTGGTTGCCCTTGTGCCGATGATCGTCGTCATCGTCGTCGTCATGACGGTTCGCATCAGGGTGCTTGATCGGCTTGAGCGTGGGCCATTGGCTTGGGGGAGGGGGGGTGTTGCTCATCACCCAGTCGCGCAGCGAAGCGCGAACCTTGTTCACCAGGCCGGTGGCAGGCACCGGGCTCTGGCGCAAGGTGCCGCTGCCCCAGTTATTGCCGGGGCAATTGACTCGGTTCGCGATCGTCACCGGCGCCGGATTCTCCGTCGTCGCGCCATTGCCGCCGCCATGCGTGGAACTGGGCAGGTAGTAGCGGCGCACGTTGCGCGGCAACGGGATGTCCTCCTTGGCCGACGTGCCGACCCACGACGTCGTCATCTTCAGGGCAAACACTTCGGCGCCGCCGAAGGTCTCTACGATCTTCGGGCAGGTCTTGCTGCGCTTGCAGCGATCCAGGATGCCGCCGTCGGGCAGGTCGCGCACTTCGTCTTCGTAGCGGCTCCACCACTGCGGACCTTCGCTGCCCATCTGGTACAGCTCGAGCACGCCGTCAGGCTGGCCCCAGCGCGAGTTGTTCGCGACACGCCGCCCGGCGATGAGCGGCCAGGCGCCTTCGTGCACGATGCGGCCGCGTTCGTCCTGGTTCATTCCCAGGTGGATGAAGTGGCGCGTGAAATTGCCCGACTGCGACGAGCCGCGCACGATCGCCCACTTCACCTTGCCAGCGACCGGGTTGGGCGTGCCGAAGTCGTCCGACGACTCATAGCGGAAGAACGACTGCACGTCGCGAAACGCCGCGGTTCCGGCGCCCAGCACGTACGGGTCTTTCACGGTGTACGTCACCTGATACAGCTTGGTCGCATCGAACCCGTCTTTCATGCACACACTGACGGGCAACACGGCAAGCGGCGTGGGCGCGGCGAAGGTGCCGCCGCCGCAGAACTTCCAGTCGCTGTTGGCGATCAGGGGGCCGTAGTTGACGACGCCGTTGATGGTTTCACTCAGCACCGTTCGCATCACCGCACCGGCGTTGCTGTTCACGTCCACGGGGAAGTAGGGAATCGGGTTGCCCATCACGTTGAGCGGCGCCGCGGCCAGGCCGCTGCGGTTGATGATGCGGCCGAGCATCGTGCCGGTAACCCCGGCCACTACGGGCGTCCTGACGTAGTGGTTGGCGAACGTGGGCGCCGACGCGCAAGCGGTTCCTGCGGCGTAGGGCGGCAGGCAAGTCACCCGGGCGGGAACTGCCGTGGCGCCGGCGTTGTCGCCCTGCCAACCGCTGAGCAAGTGCAGGTCGCCCGCGGCAAACAGGTCGGCGCTCAGCGCCACATTGCCACCGCGATTCGGCACGTCGTGCCACATCAAGCCACTCGAGTTGGCCATGTCAACGGGCTTGCGAATCCGGATGCTCGCGATGTACTCGACGTTGCCGCGTGAATTGCGCGGCGCGAGGTTCAGGTCGGTGATCTCCTTGTTGTGACGGTCGCTCGGGTTCAGTTCGCCGAAGGCGCGGCCGGTCAATTCCTGGTAGGGCTTGGTGGCGTCTGCCGGGTTGGCGAGCGGCGTCGTCGTATCGATGACGATGCGCGTCACGCGCGCCTGCACCAGCGTGCACGCCAACGCGGCGCAACTCGCCAGAAGGGTAATTCGAAGCTTGTTCATGGGTCTGTCTCTCTTCCTATTATTTGCGGATGGAACGGGCTTGGGCGGCGTCGACCTCGCTGACGAACGACGGGTACGCCGGGCCAGTTCGCCGAGTGACTTCCAGCGCTTTTCGCCCGGTGTTGCGACGGTCGTTGGCGCGCCGTGCGGCTCTTGATCGTACGAGGAGCATCGCCACGCTTGCCGCCGGCAGCTGAAGTAATGTCGAATTTCCGATACTCCAGGCGAGAAACCGATAGCCGATCGGCTGACCGCACAAACCACCCACTTGAACGGC
The DNA here is from genome assembly GCA_040081145.1 of Burkholderiaceae bacterium. Classification (GTDB taxonomy): domain Bacteria; phylum Pseudomonadota; class Gammaproteobacteria; order Burkholderiales; family Burkholderiaceae_C; genus JAEMQF01. The sequence continues at coordinate 3,105 of JBEBHW010000109.1, read as the reverse complement.
TGTGCCCACTCAGATTTTCGAAGTCTTGCGCTTCCTATCGGAAAAGCGAGATTGTTTGGTGCACGCCTGACTCAAATCAAACGCTTGTTCCTAGACTCGACCGCGAAGCAAGGCCGGCACACGCAGAGCCGCACGCTTTCCACGCGCCGGGGAACGGCGCTCCCAGTCCGGCGCTGCCCACGGCGCGGACGAAGATTCACCGAGGAGAACGAGTTGGCCAATCGAAAGACGATGCCTGAAACGAAACCCGAATGGCGGGAAGAAGACACATGGTTCAGCGACGCGCAGCAACGCCGCGTCGCACCGGCGGATCACTTCGACCGCGTGCACTCGCCGATTCCCACGCAGATGGTCTCGAACGGCGAGTACATGCCGATCGTGCAGACCGACAAACAAAGGCAAGTCGAGGTGCGCCTGGCCGAACTGTCGGCAAAGGCGGCGAAGAAACTCGGCACGTCGCGCCGCAACTTCCTCGCCTCGAGCGGCGGGTTTGCCGCGAGCTTCATCGCGATGAACGAAGTCTTCGGGCGCTTCTTCGACGTCGAGCCGGTCGAGATGTTCATTCCTTCGGCGTACGCCGAAAGCGGCCCGCCGCGCGACCTGTTCGTCTTCGACGACCAGACGCACATCATCCGCTCCAGCCGCGTCGGGCCGGGCAATGCGTTGCGCGACATCGCGCAGGGCGTGCACACCGCGCTGAATGCGGCCGACTTGCCCGACGAATTGGGGCGCGTGAATTTCCCGTGGAACCCGGCGCTGGTGGGCCTGCCCAACCTGAACTCCAATTTCCATCTTGCGCAGTACATGAAGGACGTCTACCTGGACAGTCAGGTGACGGTGGCCATCATGACAAACAACAACTCCGCCGCGCTGCCGCAAGGCCCGGGGTTGCCGAACCGGCCGCCGAAGAACATCCAGGAGTCGGAGTCGGCAGAAATTCTGACTGCGCAGCAGACGATGGCGACACGCGACTGGGTGAACGCACTCGCCGGCTCGACCCGCATGCTTGCCCACGGCCAGCTCTACACCGGCAAGGGCAACCTGTACTTCATCGACGAGCAGGTCGAGACGATGCGGCCCGACTGCTGGAAGGGCTACACGATCGCCACCGCGGCGAAGACCGACTTCGACCCGGCCAGCGACATGAAACGCTGGCGCCTTGACGACCCGGAGGTCGCCTACCCCACCTACGAGCGGCTCGACTATCACGCCCGCAAGGATCGCGGCCGCTACCTCAAGAAGCACCCGGGCTTCAGGAACATCTCGATCCACAAGGGCCTGAGCACCAACGAGCCGGAACCCGGCCGCGCCGAACTTGGCCACCCACGCGATATTCCGCAGGCGGCGCACGACTGGCCGCAGTTCAACTTCATCATCTATCACGCGTCGATCAAGCCGAGCTTCTGGGTGCTCAACGCGCTCAACGAGATCAAGTCCGGCGTCACGCGCGAGGGCGTTCCCGACATCAAGTGGGTCACCGAGATGGCGGTGCTCGCCGCGCCCTACAAAAACGTCTACGCCGAGATCGGCACGACGTTCGCCTCCACCGTCATCACCTTCCCGACGGTGTGTGCGCACATCCTGGGCCAGTTGCTCAAGTTCATGGGCGAAGACCGCGTCGTCTTTGGCTCGGACGCGGTGTGGTACGGCTCTCCGCAATGGCAGATCGAAGCCCTTTGGCGCTTCCAGATTCCAGAAGACATGCGCCACATGTATGGCTACCCGAAACTGACCAAGGCAATCAAGCGCAAGATCCTCGGCCTGAACTCCGCGCGCCTGTACAAGATCAAACCCGGCAGCGTGAGCCGCGGCAGAGGGCACGATCACGACGACCATGACGATCACGATGACGATCGCGATCACCACCACGACCGCGACGCGTACAGCAACGGCGTCTACCGCCCCATTCCAAGGGACTACGAAGCGCGCATCACGCCCGAGCTGAAGCGCATTCTCGAGTTCCCCACGACGACCGCAGGCGCGTCGTCACCGCTCATCCTGCCCGAGACGCAGTTCGACCAGTACCGCAGCGACAAGCTCGCGGCGATCAAGGAGTCGTACGTAGCGCACGGCGGACAGCGCAGCAATACGCGCTACGGCTGGCTGCGCACGCGCGCCTGAGCAAGGCAACTCGCCCGCAAAAGGCCCGGCGACCCCGGGCCTTTTTTCTTCGGGCCTGCGAAATTGGCACAGCCCCACGCTGCGGGTGCTGATGCATTCCGTTAAATTGCATGGGAACGGCGGCGCCGATTTCCGGGTGAAGGGCCGCACCACGATTTCCGATGTGTAATCGCCGGGTTTTGATGTCGAATCCGATGCCACCCGAACGTCGTGGTTGATGTGCCTCACCTCAACGCCAAAGGAGTTCTCATGCCCAAGATGATCTTCGTCAACCTGCCCGTCACCGACCTCGGCGCGTCGATCGCCTTCTACAAGGGCCTCGGCTTCGAGCAGAACCCGCAGTTCAGCGACGAGACTGCCGCCTGCATGGTGTGGAGCGACACGATCTACGCGATGCTGCTGACCCACGCCAAGTGGCGCACGTTCACGCAGCGCCCGATCCCGCCGTCGACGTCCAGCGCGGCGATGTTCGCGTTGTCGTTCGACACCCGCGACGCCGTTGACACGATCAACAAGGCAGCCTCGGCCCGCGGCGGCACTGCCGACGTGAACCCCGCGCAGGACCTGGGCTTCATGTACAACCGCAGCCTCGCCGACCCCGACGGCCACGTGTGGGAAGCCTTTTGGATGGACCCGAAGGCCATCCCGTCCAACTGACTGACGCAAAGGAGTTGTGTTGATCATGAATACCGACCGCACCATTCGCCTGCACCGCGTGCTGCCCACCACGCCCGAGAAAATCTACCGCGCGTTCCTCGACCCCGACGCGCTGGCGCGCTGGCTGCCGCCCAACGGCTTTACCGGCAAGGTTCACCAGCTCGAAGCCAAAGTCGGCGGAAAACACCGCATGTCGTTCAGCAACTTCACGACCGGCAACGGCCATTCGTTCGGCGGCGAGTACCTTGAGCTCGTGCCCAACCAACGCCTGCGCTACACCGACCGCTTCGACGACCCCAACCTGCCCGGCGAGATGCGGGTCACGGT
>JBEBHW010000806.1:0-1926 GCA_040081145.1 Burkholderiaceae bacterium | reverse complement strand
GGCCACGCCGCCGCAGCAGATCACGAGCGGCGCGTCGGGAGCGCCCCACTCGGTATAGGCGACGCTGACCTTGTAGGGGCGCTTCAAGCGCCGTGTCGTTCCGGGTTGCAGCCGCGTCGGATGGTGATAGTCGAAATGGCCGACGTGGTACTGGCCGTGAAAACGCCCCACCACCTGGCTCGCCACGGCGATGTAGTCGTTCCAGTTGGTGAGCACGCGCCTGCGCCCCGGTGCGGGCGGCTCCCAGGCCAGGTCGAAAAGCGCCGCCGGCACGGTGTCGCCGGTGGCGTCGTCGCGAGCGATCGTGACGGTGTTCACAGCCGACCTCATGGGCACCCCTGCTCGCCGATCCCCGGGCGACCCGGAACCCCTTCTTGGCACGATGACTCGATAGGCACGACTGCTCCTTCCCTGTTCCTTGTTGCCCTGGATATCGGCAGGCTGAAGTCCCCCTTGAGCGAGCGGATTTCACGAATCGCTGCGCAATCTCGTTTCGGCGCAGAGTGGAGCGGATTCAAGTCCAGTCGGGACGCGCCGAAAAGAACCCAGACAACCAGCAACGCCCGACAGCGGGGTTGTGGCCATGGAAGCACTGAACCCGGAAGAACAAATATGAACAGCACCCGACCCCAAATGGTGATGGTGGCGGTCCTGGTCTGCCTGTTTGCAGTGGGCATGGCGGGTCTGCTGAACTTCTTCAAGTACCGCAGCAACGCCGAGCGCATCATCAACGAGCGCCTGGTGGTGACCGGCTCGTCGATCGAGAACAGCATCCGCTCTTCGCTGGCGCTGGGCATGCAGTTCGCCGACCTGGGCACGCTGCCCGGCACGATGGAGCGCGAACGCGCCACCGACGACCTGATCCTGAGCATCGAGGTGTTCGACGTGGAGGGCAAGCCGCTGTACAGCACGGACCGGCTGCGCGCCGCGCGCAACATCCCCGCCGCGTGGCTCGACGCGGCACGCCAGGCGGTCGGCAAAGACTGGTTCGTCAAGGCGGGCACGGAGTCGGCGGCCGGCATTGCGCTCGAGAACAATTTCGGCCTGCTTCTGGGATGGGTCGTGCTGCGCTACTCGGACGAGCAAGTGAAGGCGTCGACCGCGGCGGTCGCCCGCGAACTTGCGCTCACCACGTTCGGCGTCTTTGTCGTCGCCGCCGTCCTGGCCTCATTGGCCATGGTGATGATGATGAGCGGCGTGTCGCGCGATTTCGATTCGGTGGAGGCGGCGGTGCGTTCCGGCGATCCGCAACAAACCAGCCCGGGTCTGCGCAAGGGGCCGTTCGGTCGCGCGCTGCGGCGCTTCATGGACAGAGTGCGCGGGGCGGAAGCCGAGATCGCCCTGCTGCGCGGCGAACTCGAACAGGGAGCGCGCCGATGAAAACGATGAACGAGCGCTACCTGCGCGGCATCTACCTGCGCCTGACCGGCGTGCTGATGCTGGTCGTGATGCTGGCCCTTGCGGCCAGCGCCTTCCTCTCGCACCGCGGCTTCGAGCGCGCCCTCGTTCCGGAGATGGCCAAGCAAGTGATCAGCGGCGGCGCGTCGGCACGCAACCTCGTGCTCAAGGCGATGGAGTACAACATCGGCTTTCGCGAGCTGTACGGTGTCGAACAGACCTTCGACGAATTGAAGGGCTTGATCCCCGACATCGCCTACGTCGCCGTGACCGACACGACCGGGGCGATCCTCTACCAGCGCTTCAAGGCGCCGCCGGGGGCCGACGCACATTTCCGCGACCCGCGTGTGCTGGCGAGCACGCCGTCAGGCCTGCCGGCACAGGCGACGCGCCTGGGCTCGCAGTACGTGGTGAGCATGCCCATTGCCGCGCAGCAGGCGGTGGGCATGCTGCACATCGGAGTCGACGTGGGTTTTGTCGACCGCATCATCCTGGACATGATGTTCGACGTGCTGGTGGTGCTCATCG
>JBEBHW010000108.1:0-8881 GCA_040081145.1 Burkholderiaceae bacterium | reverse complement strand
ACTTCGGTGTCGCTTTCGGTGTTGATGTGGCGCCGGTCCACCGAGATCAATTCGCGCTTCAGCGCCGCAGCGTTCGTCAGGTTGCCGTTGTGCACGAGAACGATGCCGAACGGCGCGTTCACGTAAAACGGCTGGGCTTCTTCCTCGCTGTAGGCGTTGCCTGCCGTCGGGTAGCGCACCTGGCCAATGCCCACCGTGCCGACCAGGGTGCGCATATTGCGCGTGCGGAACACGTCGCGCACCATGCCGCGTGCCTTGTGCATGAAACATTTGGTGCCCTGCATCGTGACGATGCCCGCGGCGTCTTGGCCGCGATGCTGAAGCAGCAGCAGCGCGTCGTAAATCAGCTGGTTGACCGGGTCTTTGGCGATGACGCCGACGATGCCGCACATGGGTTGACCTCGGGTACGCTTAAGCGGGCAGGTGCCGCGAAATTTGATCGGGCAGCACCGGCTTGAGGCCACGCAGCGCGGCCTCGAGCCACGCCGCGCCGGTGGACTGGCGCCACGTCGGCGATTCCGCGAGCGGCGTGAGCCGAACCAGGGTGGCCACGACGAGCAAGAGCACGACGCCACGCAACAGCCCAAACGCCGCGCCGAGCGTTCGATCCGTTGCGCTCAGGGGCGAGCCCCGCACCCACATGCGCAGCACGCGCGCCACCAGACTCCAGAGCAACAGGACGACGATGAACGTGACGCCGAAAGCTACTCCTTGGCGCACGCCGAGATTCGACACAGCCGCGGGGATATAGAGCACCAGGCTCGGCGCGAGCCACTGCGCCACCAGGTACGCGGCAAACCAGCCTATCGCCGAGAGCATTTCGAACAGCAGCCCGCGAACGACGCCCACGCCCATCGAAATCAACACGATCACGACGAGCGACACGTCGAGCCACGCAGTCAGCGGGTTCATGCAATGGCCCGGTTCATCACAAGGTCAGCACTACGGCGCTCAAGCCGCCCGCCTTGGCCTTGGCGGCGGCCTGCTCGGCGGCCTCGCGCGTGACGAAAGGGCCGATGCGCACGCGCACCCGATTTCCGGCCACGGTCTCGGCCACCTGGGTGTAGGTTTTCAAGCCCAACCTTTCGGCCCGCGCGCGCATCGCCTGCACTGCCGTGGCGTCGGCAAAGGCACCGATTTGCACGACAAATCGACCGGCGGTTTCGGCCGGCGGCGCGGGCGGCTTGGCTGCGGCGGACGGTGGAGAGGGCGACACGGTCACGGCAGCAACCGCCGGCGCAGCGGCGGGCGCGGGGCGGGGCAGCGCTGATGGGTTGGCGGATGCGACGGGTTCTTCGCGACGCACGACGCCCGAACTCGAAGGTGCAGCCGCGACCGCGCTTGCCGATTGGGCGGCCCGCGGCGCAGGCGCCTGGACCGCGGGCGCTGCGTCTTTGCGCGGAATTTCGATCGTCACATCCACGGGAATCGGCCGCGGTTGCGTTTCGAAGACGAGCGGGAAACCGATGATGCCCACGAGCAGCAGCACGACCGCACCGATCAGGCGCTGCCTGGCCTTGGTACGCGCTTGCTGCACAGTGTCGACCGGAGTCGATTTCGATTGGGGCATCGAGGGAGCGTCGTGGCGTTGGTGAATTGGCGCTGGCGTTTTCGGTTGCGGCCGTTCAGCTATTGGCCGGCCCCAGGCCACCGCTTTGCGGCGCGCGGCCCAGGCGTGTGCAGCGTCATTCGGGTCGCGCCGTTCGGCCGGTCAATTCGAGTGATTTCCGCTCAGCCGAGGCAAACCGTTCTTCAGCACGCCACCCACGGTGTAGAACGATCCAAAGACGACGATTCTATCAGCGGGGTCTGCCCCCCGAAGCGCTGCGTCCAGCGCTTGCGCGGGGCTTTCGTGGCAGGAGCAATCGACCGGTCTCGCGAGCCCTGGCGCAGCCGCCGCAGCGCCGCGAATCGCCTGCTCCAACTCGCTGGCGCGCGCCGCGCGCGGGGTCCCCAGGTCAGTCAGATACCACGCGTCGACGAGCGGCGCCATGCGTTGCACGATGGCCCCGATGTCCTTGTCGCGCATCGCGCCGAACACGGCGTGGGTGCGCGGGTGAAAACCCATGCGTTCCAGGTTGTGCGCCAGCGCGGCCACGGCGTGCGGGTTGTGCGCGACGTCGAGCACGAGCGTCGGACGTCCCGCGACGATTTGAAAGCGCCCCGGCAATTCGACTTGCGCCAGGCCAGCGCGCACCGCTTGTGCCGACACCGGAAGCCCGTCGCGCAGCGCCTCGAGCGCAGCCAGTGCGCCTGAGGCGTTGAGCAGCTGGTTCGCGCCGCGCAATGCCGGATACGCCAAGCCGGCGTAGCGCTGGCTGCGGCCCTCCCAGCTCCATTGCTGCTCGACACCGCGGTAGTTGAAATCGCGCCCGATGCAGCGCAAATCGGCCTTGAGGCTCGCGGCGTGCTCGATCACGCTGCGCGGCGGCAGCGGGTCGCTGACGATCGCGGGTTTGCCCGCGCGCATCACGCCCGCCTTCTCGTAACCGATGGCTTCGCGCGTGTGGCCGAGGAATTCGGTGTGGTCGATATCGATGCTCGTGATGACGCTGCAGTCAGCATCGACGGCGTTCACCGCGTCGAAACGCCCGCCCAGGCCCACTTCGAGAACCACCAGGTCCAGCGGTGCCTTGGACAACAGGCGCATGATCGCCAGCGTCGTGAACTCGAACGACGTCAGCGCCAATTCGCCACGTGCGAGTTCGACGGCCCCGAAGTGTTCCAGAAGCGATTGCGCCGCGACACTGCGCCCGCCGATCCGGCAACGCTCTTCGAAGTGCACGAGGTGGGGCTTGATGTATGCGCCCACGCGATAGCCCGCAGCCAACGCGATCGCCTCCAACATCGCACAGGTCGAGCCCTTGCCGTTCGTACCGGCCACCGTAATTACCGGCGCCGTGAAGCGCAGGCCCAGGCGCTGTCTGACCTCGTGCACGCGCTCGAGCGAGAGATCGATGTCCTTGGCGTGCAGGCGCTCGCAGCGCGCCAGCCAGGCGTCGAGCGTCGTGGGGTGTTCGATCGAGGAGCCGATCAATCAGAGCCTGCTCAGGCCCTCAGGCCATCGCGTCGGAGCTGAGGCGCTGCAGCATCGCGATCGCGCGCGCGACCGTGGCACGCATTTCGCGGCGATCGACGATCATGTCGATCGCGCCGGTCTTGAGCAGGAACTCGGCGCGCTGAAAGCCTTCAGGCAACTTTTCGCGAACCGTGTTCTCGATGACACGCGGCCCGGCAAAACCGATCAGCGCTTTCGGCTCGGCCATCACCACATCGCCGACAAACGCAAAACTCGCCGACACGCCGCCCATCGTCGGGTCGGTGAGCACGCTGATGTAAGGCAGCTTGGCCTGCGCCAGGCGCGTCAACGAAGCGTTCGTCTTGGCCATCTGCATCAGGCTCAGCAGCCCTTCCTGCATGCGCGCTCCGCCGGTGGAGGCAAAGCTGATGAAGGGCGTCTTCTGCTCGCACGCCGTTTCCACGCCGCGCACGAAACGCTCACCGACCACCGAGCCCATCGAGCCGCCCATGAAATCGAACTCGAAACACGCGGCGACGATCGGAATGCTGAGCACCGCGCCGCCCATCACGACCAGCGCATCGGTCTCGCCTGTCTGCTCGAGCGCGTCGCGCAATCGCTCGGGGTACTTGCGGCTGTCCTTGAACTTCAGCGGGTCGACGGGAAGAACCTCCTGGCCGATCTCGTAGCGCCCTTCCGCGTCGAGAAAGGCATCCAGGCGCGAACGCGCGGCGATGCGGTGGTGCTGGCCGCACTTGGGGCAGACGTTGACGTTTTGCTCGAGGTCGGTTTTGTAAAGCACCGTCTCGCACGCCGGGCACTTGATCCACAACCCTTCCGGTACCGTGCGGCGCTCGCTCGGGTCGGTGGGCTGGATCTTGGACGGCAGCAGTTTCTCTAGCCAACTCATTTGCTGAGTCCTCCCAAGGAAACGAAGGGCCGCCCCGAGGTTCCTTGACCCCCTCGGGGGGTGGACGACGCTGGGCGTCGGCCTGGGGGTACTGTCTGATTCATGAATCCAGAGCGGCTCGAATCGTTGCGATGAATTCGGCCGCGCCTGCGGCCACATTGTCGCGCCTGCGAGTTTCGAGCAATTGCACCAGCGCCGAGCCGATCACGACCGCGTCGCAAACCTCGGCGACGGCACGCGCCGTTTTGCCGTCGCGAATGCCAAAGCCTACACCCACCGGCAGCTTCACATGCTGCCTGATTCGCGGAATCGCTTCGGCGACCGCTGCCACATCGAGGTGGCCGGCGCCCGTCACGCCTTTCAGCGACACATAGTAGACGTAGCCGCTGGCGGCGTGCGCGACGCTGGCGATGCGTGCGTCAGTCGAGGTCGGCGCCAAGAGGAAGATCGGGGCGATGCCGGCGCGCTTCAATTCGCCGACGAACCCCTCGCACTCCTCGGGTGGATAGTCGACAACGAGCACGCCATCCACACCGGCGCTTTGCGCATCGGCGATGAAGCGCTCACTTCCGTAGCGCTCGATCGGGTTCGCATAGCCCATCAACACGACGGGCGTGGTCGAGTCGTGGCGCCGGAACTCGCGCACGTAACCCAGCACCTGCGGCATGCCGATGCCTTTGGCCAAGGCGCGCTCGGAGGCCTTCTGGATCACCGGGCCGTCGGCCATCGGGTCGGAAAACGGCACGCCCAGTTCGATCAGGTCGGCGCCGGCTTTGGCCATGGCACGCATGATGTCGACCGTCGCGTCGGGGAACGGATCGCCGGCGGCGATGTAGGGGATGAGCGCCTTGCGCCCGCGCTCTTGCAAATTCGCAAACGTTGCGGCGATGCGGCTCATCGCGGACCCGCCATCGAGGCCGCGCTGCCCTTGACCGACTGGCCGCGGCACGAGGGCCGGCAGAAGAACTCGGCACCGGACAAATCCGCCACGGTGCCGATGTCTTTGTCGCCACGCCCCGAGAGGTTCACGAGCAGGTGCTTGTCCTTGCCCAGCGTCGCCGCCAACTTCATCGCATACGCGACCGCATGGCTCGATTCGAGCGCGGGGATGATGCCTTCGGTGCGGCACAGGCGGTGAAACGCTTCGAGCGCCTCGTCATCGGTGATGCTCACGTACTCGGCGCGGCCGATGTCTTTCAGGTGCGCGTGCTCCGGGCCGACGCCCGGGTAGTCCAGGCCTGCCGAGACCGAATGCGTCTCCATGATCTGGCCGTTCGCATCCTGCAGCAGGTAGGTCCGGTTGCCGTGCAACACCCCCGGCGAGCCGGCGCTGAGCGACGCGGCGTGTTTGCCGCTGGCCAGGCCCAGGCCCGCCGCCTCCACGCCGATGAGGCGCGTCTTCGCATGCTCGATGTACGGGTAGAACAGGCCCATCGCGTTGCTGCCGCCGCCCACGCAGGCGAGCACGGCGTCGGGCTGGCGGCCGATCATCTCGGGCATCTGCTCGATGCATTCGTCGCCAATGACGCGCTGAAAGTCGCGCACCATCATCGGGTAGGGGTGCGGGCCGGCGACGGTGCCGATGATGTAGAAGGTGTTCTCGACGTTCGTCACCCAGTCGCGCAAAGCCTCGTTGAGCGCGTCTTTCAGCGTCTTGGAGCCGCTCTCCACCGGCACCACCTTGGCGCCGAGCAAGTGCATGCGGTACACGTTGGGCGACTGGCGCTTGATGTCTTCGCTGCCCATGTAGACCACGCACTCCAGGCCGTAGCGCGCGCAAATCGTCGCGGTCGCCACGCCGTGCTGGCCGGCCCCCGTTTCGGCAATGACGCGCGGCTTGCCCATGCGCCGCGCGAGCATCGCCTGGCCTATCGTGTTGTTCACCTTGTGCGCGCCGGTGTGATTCAGGTCTTCGCGCTTCAGGTAGATTTGCGCCCCGCCAATTTCGCGCGAGAGGCGCGCCGCGTGGTACACGGGGCTTGGTCGTCCCACGAAGTGGCGCAGTTCGGAGCGGAATTCGGCGATGAAGGCCGGGTCTTCGCGGACCTCGGCGTAGACGCGCTTGAGTTCGTCGATGGCGTGGATCAGGGTTTCGGCGACGAAGGTGCCGCCATAGGGGCCGAAGTGGCCCGTCGAGTCGGGTTGCTGGTAGTTCACTGCGGTCTCACAGGTTTTCAAACGGGGGACGCGGCGGCACGGGCATCGGCCTCGCGCACTGCCTCGCAAAATCGCCGGATCGCCGCGGCATCTTTGATGCCTTTGCCGAGTGCAGCGGATTCGACGCCGGAGCTGACGTCAACGGCCCAAGGCCGCACCCGCGCTATGCCCTCGGCCACATTTGCGGCATGCAACCCACCAGACAAAACGACTGGAAGGGGCACGTTGTGTGGGACGAGAGACCAATCGAAAACCTTTCCACTGCCGCCAAAGCCCGCGACAAACGTGTCGAGCAAGATTGCCTGGGCACTGGCGTGAGACGCGCAGAAGTCTAACAAATCGAAGCCCGGGCGCATGCGCGCTGCGCGAACGTAGGGCCGGCCGAAGCGCCGGCATTGCTCGGGCGTCTCGTCGCCATGGAACTGCAACACCAACTGCGGCAGCGCAGTCAGGGCGGCCTCGATCTCCTGCGGTGCTGCGTTGACGAACAAGCCCACCGGGGTCACGAACGGCGGCAGGCGCTTGGCCAGCTCGGTGGCCCGTGCAAGCGTGACGTGCCTCGGGCTGCTCGGGTAGAAGTTGAAGCCCAGCGCGTCCGCCCCCGACTGCACCGCGCAGTCGACATCCGCCTCACGCGTCAGGCCGCAAATCTTGATCCGGGTTCGCTGGGGCATGCAATGAGGGTGCGCTTCCGACCAGCCAGTCCATGGCGGGCGTTCGCTCGGGCAAGTTCAGACTCGCATCGTAGTACGGGCCGAGGAAGTACAAGCCCGAGGCATCGAAGGTGGGCGCCGCCAGTGCGCGGTCCCTCGCCGCGAGGATCTCGGCGAGCCACTGCGGCGGGCGCGCGCCCGTTCCCACTGCGACCAGGCAGCCCATCACGTTGCGCACCATGTGGTGCAGGAACGCGCTCGCGTCGAAATCGAAGCGCCAGTAGGCGCCGTGTCGAGCGATGACTATCGACTTCAAAGTCTTCACCGGCGAATGGGCCTGGCATTGCGCCGAGCGAAACGCGCTGAAATCGTGTTCACCGATCAGGTGCTGCGCCGCGGCCCGCATCGCCGCACCGTCCAGGGGCCGAAAGCACCACCCCGCTGCCGCCCACTCCAGCGTGGGCCGCACGGGCGACTCGAGCAGCACGTAAGCGTAGCGCCTGCCTCGCGCACTTGCGCGCGAGTGAAACTGCGCGCTGACGCTGCGGCACCACTGAACGCCGATGTCGTGCGGCAGGTAGCGATTCGTCCCGCGCACCCAGGAGACGAAATCGCGCTGGATCTCGGTGTCGAAGTGCACGACTTGATTGAGCGCGTGCACGCCGGTGTCGGTGCGGCCCGCGCAAATCGTCTTCAGCGCAACGCCGGCAAACTGCGCGAGCGCGGCTTCAAGACGGTCTTGCACCGTCTTGCCGCTGGGTTGACTTTGCCAACCCTCGTAGGCAGTGCCGCGATAGCTGACGCCCAGAGCGATGCGCACGCGTTGTCTCCCGCAACGCGCAGCGCTCAGCCCAATGCCATCAGCTCAATCCGCCGAGAATGCTTTCTGCCTTGGCGCGAACCGAGCCTTCGGCGTTGGCGATCACTTCTTCGAGGAGTTCACGGGCGCCTTCGACGTCGCCGATCTGGCTGAACGCTTCGGCGAGTTCGAGCTTGCGCGCGATCGGGTCGCCTTCGCCGTCGTCGCTGTCCAGGCGCAACTCCAGATCGGAGAACCCCGAGTCGCGCGGCTTGGCGGGCTCGGCCTTGGCGCTCGCCGCGCGCGGCGGCGGAACGTCCAGGTCGAGCGTGATGCTCGACAAGTCGAATTCCATCGGGCGCGAAATCGTCCCGGTGGGGGGTGGCGGCGCGCCCGGCGGGTCAGCCCTCACGCTCGGTGGGGGATCGAGCTTGAACGTATCCTCAGGCCGCCCGGGCCTGGTACCACTGCCGGATTGCGGGCGCGGGCTCGGCACCGCGGCGCCGCTCTTGCCGCCCATGTCCAGGTCCAGATCGACGCTCGAACTGTCGACAAACGGCGACCCCGCGCTGACCCGACCGAACTCGGGCGCTGACGGCAGCACCGATTGCGGCATCGTGCTCGCCCCCAGCGGCTCGTCCATCGGGCCGACGGCACCTGCTGCCCTCAGCGGCGCGCCGCCGGGCTGGTAGAGCTTGTTCTCCGGGTCGATCTCGGTGCCCATCTCCTGGGCCTTCGCCCAGTCTTCGCCCTGGCCGTGCGTCAGGGAATAGAGCTGCGTGGCGAGCAGCTCGAAGCCCTTCGTGTCACGGCGCTTGGCGTAAACCTCGAGCATCTTGGTGCGAATCGCCAGGCGGTCCGGGTTGCTGCGCATCGCCTCCTTGAGGATTTCTTCGGCCTGCAGATCGCGGCCGTAGGCGAGGTAGACGTCCGCCTCGGCCACTGGATCCACGTCACCGATGGCGTCGAGCTGGCTCAGCGAATAGCTCATCGACGACGACGCAGCGCCCGCCTCGCGCGTATCGATGCGTTGCCCGCCGCTCGCACCGAAGAACGAGTCGGGCTGCAGGCGGCTCTCCAGGAACGAGGTCTCGCGGTTGTCTTTGCGGCCTCGCTTGGCCAGGCGATAGATGCCGAAACCGGCGAGCAGCGCGACGAGGCCTGCACCCCCGGCAAGGGCCCAGGGGTTGTCGTCCATCAAGGATTCGAGCATGCCACCGGCATCGCTTCCCGGCACGGGAGCGGCTGGGGCCGACGCCTTCGCTGTGGCGACGGGAGCAACTGGCGCCGGTGCAGGCGCCTCGACCTTGGGTGGCGGTGCGGGCGCTGCCGCAGGAGCCGGA
>JBEBHW010000107.1:0-8887 GCA_040081145.1 Burkholderiaceae bacterium | reverse complement strand
TAGGTCAGGATCACCAGGCTCACGAGCAGCGGCACGAGCCACGGCAGGATCGCCATCGTGGTGCGCTCGACGCTCAGCTTGGCGACGCGCGCGAGCACGAAGAGGACCATGCCCATCGGCGGGTGCAGCAGGCCGATCATCAGGTTCAGCACCATCACCAGGCCAAAGTGCACCGGGTTGACGCCGAGCTTGTGCGCGATCGGCAGCAGGATGGGAACGAGGATCGTGATCGCTGCGGTCGGCTCGAGGAAGCAGCCGACGAAGAGCATCAGCAGGTTCGCCATGAGCAGGAACAGCCACGGCTGTTGGGTGACGGCGAGCACCCATTCGGCGATCGCTGCAGTGACGCCGGTGGCGGTGAGCATCCAGCCGAAGATCGACGCGGCGGCGACGATGAACATCACTGTCGCCGTCGTCTCCACCGTGTCCAGGCTGACCTTGACGAACGTCTTCCAGTGCATCGTTCGGTACCACACCAGGCCGAGGAACAGCGCCCAGGCGCTCGCGGCGATCGCGCCTTCGGTGGGAGTGAACAGGCCTGTCGTCATGCCGCCGATGAGCAGCACCGGCGTCATGATCGGCAACACCGCCTGGAAGCGGAAGACCCGGTCCAGCGCAAACAGCGTCACGATGGCGCCGAACACGACCGGCTGCGCCGGCAGTTGCATCTTCGTCACGAGCGCCCAGGTGCAGAGCGGCCAGGCGATCACGATCGCGAGTTCCAGCAGCGCACCGGACAGGCGAGCCCAAGAGAATTTGACGTCCGCGCCCCAGCCGTTCTTGTGTGCGTAGTACGCCACCGTCACCATCATCAGCAGCGCCATCAGCAAGCCGGGCAGGATGCCGGCGAGGAACAGCGCGCCCACCGACACGTTGGCCATCATCGCGTAGATGACGAACGGGAGGCTCGGCGGAATGATGGGGCCGAGCGTGGCCGAGGCCGCCGTCACGCCGACCGCGAACTCGAGGTCGTAGCCATGGTCTTTCATCGCCTTGATTTCCACCGTGCCCAGTCCCGCAGCGTCAGCGACCGCGGTGCCGCTCATGCCGGCGAAGATCACCGAGCCCACGACGTTCACGTGGCCCAGGCCCCCTTTGAGCCAGCCGACGAGCGCGAGGGCGAAGTTGTAGATGCGGTTCGTGATACCGGCGTTGTTCATCAAGTTGCCGGCGAGGATGAAAAACGGCACCGCGAGCAGCGGAAAGGAATCGATGCCGCCGATCATGCGGTGCACCACCGTGAGCGGCGGTTGATTGCCGCTGATCCAGATATAGACCAGGCAGGCGCCCGCCATCGCGATGGCCACCGGCAGGCCGCTGGCCATGAGGAACAGGAAAATGATCTTCAACATGGAGGTTGCGTGCGTGCCTTCTTTTTTTAACGGTCAGTCATGTGCGATTCGGGCCGCTCGAGCACCGAGTAGCCACGCTTGACGTGCACGCGCATCACCCAGATCGAGCGCAGCGCCATCGCGACGAAGCCGAACAGCACGACGCTGTAGACGATGTTCATCGGCAAGTCGACGATCGTCATCTGGTACGAGCCCATCTTCAGCATCATCTGCACCGTGGTGGCTGACATGGCGATCAGAAAGCCGATGCGCAGCACGTCGACCGCGAGTGCCAAGCCACGGCAGGCGCGCGCCGGCAAGTAGCGGTACAGCAGGTCGACCTGGATGTGGTTGTTCTTCGCCACGCCGATCGACGCACCGACGAACACCACGCCGATCAGCAGGTAGCGCGCAATCTCCTCGGTCCACGACGCCGAGTTGTTCAGCGCATAGCGCGTGAAGAACTGCGTGAACACGACCGCCGCGAGCACCCAGAACAGCAGCAGCGCCGCCCAGGCCTCGATGGGCGTGCCGCTGAGGTCCACGGCCTCGTCGGTGGCGTGAAACTCGCCGTCATCCCCCATCACCTGGGGCAGGGCGTCGATGTCCACCGCGCTCACCCGATCGGCCTACTTCAATCCGACGATGCGGTCATAGTCCTTCTTGTCGAAGCCCATCGACTCGACGCTCTTGTTCTTCAGCACCGCGTCGACAAAGCTCTGCCGGTTCACGACGTTGATTCCGACACCCTTCTTCCTGAACTCGTCCACCAGCTCCGCTTCGCGCTTCTTGATCTGCGCCGTCGCGCGCGACGCGGCTTCCAATGCGACTTCGGTGAACATCGCCTTCTCCGCGTCAGACAGCGTTTTCCACAGGTGCGGCGCGACCTGCGTCGTCAGCCCGTCGACGATGTGGCCAGTGAGCATGATGTGCTTTTGCACTTCATAAAACTTCTTCGCTTCGATCGTGGTGAGCGGGTTCTCCTGCGCATCCACCGTGCCGTTTTGCAGCGCGAGGTAGACCTCGGCAAAGGCGATCGGCGTCGGGTTCGCGCCGCACGACTCTGGCGTCGCACGGTAGGCGGGAACGTCGGGCACGCGGATCTTCAGGCCTTTCATTCCGGCGCAATCGGTGAAGGCTTTCTGGCTCGTCGTGTGGCGCGCGCCATAGTAGGTGTAGGCAAGGATCTGGATGCCGGTCTTGTCGCGAAAGCCGTCGATCATTTCCTTGAACACCGCGCTCTTGCTGTAGGCGAGCAGGTGGTCGCCGTCGCGGAAGATGAACGGGTAGTAGGCAATGCCGAGGCGCGGGTAGCTGCGCGCAGCAAAGCTCGGGCCGCTGATGATCATGTCCACCGTGCCGAGCTGCATGCCCTGGTTGATGTCGGTCTCTTTGCCAAGCGACGATGCCGGGAACACCTGAATGTCGAACTTGCCGTTCGAGCGCTTCTTGATTTCGCCGGCAGCCCACACCGACTCGGTGTGATACGGCTCGGAGGTTTCGTAGACATGCGCCCACTTGAGTTTGGTTTGCGCCGCGGCGCCGAGGCTCGTGCCCAAACTGGCGAGCGCCGCCAGCGCGAGGGCCAAGGTTTTGAAAACGGTTTTCATGCTGAGTCTCCTTGAGAAAAGGGCGCTGGGCGCACCAGCGAACGGGTTGGAAATGTAGCGTCTCTGCGGTCAATGCACCGCGCCGAGTACCTGAACCTTGGTGCTTTGGCTGCGGTCAGCCGCAAGTTCGAACGCTTCGAGCGCACGCGCCAGAGGCAGTTGCGCGCTGAGCAGCGGGCGCACGTCGACTCTGCGACTGCGCAATGCCTGCACCGCCCAGTCAAAGGCGTGCGCGGCGCGGAATGCGCCCACGTAGTCGAGCTCGCGCGCCATCACGCTGTTCGCCGGGAAGTGCACGCCTTCGGCCGGCAGCGTGCCGACCTGGACGATGCGCCCGCCGCGGCGCGTCGCCTGCAGGCAGGTGGTGAGCGCCGCCGGTTGACCCGCGGCTTCGATGGCGATGTCGGCGATGTCGGCGAGGTCCTGCGCGGCCACCTGGTCGGATCGCAGCACTTCATCGGCGCCGACTTGCCGCGCGATGTCGAGTGCGCGCGGCGTGATGTCTGCAACGATCACGTGCGCCGCGCCGGCGAGCTTCGCGGCGATCGCGCTCATGCAGCCGATCGTGCCACCGCCGGTGATCAGCACCGTCTTGCCCAGCAGATCGCCCGCGCGGTGCACGGCGTGCAGGCCAATCGAGAGTGGCTCGGCGCACGCCAGTTCGCCGAGCGAAATGTCTTCGGCGATCGGCGTGAGCTGGCGCTCGCCCATCACGAAACGCTCGCTGAACATGCCCTGCACGTGCGGGAACACACTCGCGCTGCCCAGAAAGCGCATGCTGCGGCACAAGTTGAAGCGCCCGCCCAGGCAGTAGTTGCACTGGCCACAGGCGTGCGACGGATTGATCGCGACCTTGTCGCCGACCTTGACGCGCGTCACTTTCGGGCCGATGCGAGCGACGACGCCCGACGCCTCGTGCCCCGGGATCAGCGGCTCGCGCATCACGAAGGCGCCGACGCGGCCGTGCTGGTAGTAATGCAAATCGGAGCCGCAAATGCCGCCGGCGCCCAGGCGCAGTTCGACATCGCTGGCGCCGAGTTCGGCGACACCCGATTCTTCGAGGCGCAAGTCGTGGGCGCCGTAAATTCTGCATGTCAAGGTCATGCGGTGTTTCCTCAGGTTCCGTCCGGCCGAGTCAAGCACACGGCGCATGGCGATTTTCAGGGCTGGCCCGGCGCGCCCACGTCGGGATAACCCTCGCGCTTCTGCGCACCCCCGTGCCAGCGGCACCCGGCAGGCTATCGAAACACCCTAGGGTCACGCGTGACGCAGACCCTCAGAATCGACGTGATTCGGCAGTGGCGCCGGCACGGCACGTGCCCTGCGTTCGCAAACGGACCTGGAGAGTGCGATGGAAAAGACCTGGCTCAAGCAATATCCGCAGGGCGTCCCGGCGAACATCGACGTCGAACAATACCCGTCGCTGGTGGCGCTGCTCGACGCAAGTTTCGCCAAGTTCGCCGCGCTGCCGGCGTACCGCTTCATGGGCAAGGCGTTCGCTTTCTCGCAAATCGACGAAGCCTCGCGCGCCCTGGCCGCTTACTTGCAATCGTTGGGTCTGGCCAAAGGCGACCGCGTCGCGGTGATGATGCCCAACGTGCCGCAATACCCGGTGGCGGTGGCGGCGATCCTGCGTGCCGGTTACGTTGTCGTGAACGTGAACCCGCTCTACACGCCGCGCGAACTCGAGCACCAGTTGAAGGACTCCGGCGCGAAGGCGATCCTGATCGTCGAGAACTTTGCGCATGTGCTCCAGCAAGTGCTTGGCGCAGTGCCAACCAAACACATCGTGACCACCGCTTTGGGCGACATGTTGGGCTTCCCGAAGCGCCTGATCGTCAACTACGTCGTTCGCAACGTGAAGAAGATGGTGCCGGCGTACCAGTTGCCCGGCGCTGTCGAATTCAACACGGCGCTGGCGCGCGGCGCGACGAAGACCTTCACGCCGGCCAGCGTGGGACTCTCCGACATCGCCGTCCTGCAATACACCGGCGGCACGACGGGCGTGAGCAAGGGCGCGGTGCTGTTGCATCGCAACCTGGTGGCGAACATCCTCCAGGCCGAGGCCTGGTACCAGCCCGCGCTGAAGAAGATTCCGCCGGGCGAGCAAGTCGTGACCGTGTGTGCGCTGCCGCTCTATCACATCTTCGGTTTCAACACGAACATGATGCTGGGCATGCGCATGGGCGGGTGCAACATCCTGGTGGCCAATCCGCGCGATTTGCCGAGCGTGTTCAAAGAGCTCGCAGGCATCCGCTTCCACAGCTTCCCCGCGGTGAACACGCTGTTCAACGCGATGGCGCACCACGCCGGCTTTGGCAGCGTCGACTGGAGCCACTTGGTGATCTCGGTAGGCGGTGGCATGGCGGTGCAGAGCGCGACCGCAAAACTGTGGTTGGAGAAAACCGGCTGCCCCATCGTCGAAGGCTATGGCCTGTCGGAGACCTCGCCCTCGGCCACGTGCAACCCGGTCGACAGCACGGCCTACAGCGGCAACATCGGATTGCCGATGCCTAACACCGAAGTCACGCTGCTCGACGACGACGGCAATGAGGTGCCGATCGGCACGCCCGGCGAAATCTGCATTCGCGGCCCGCAGGTGATGGCCGGTTACTGGAAGCGCGACGACGAAACCGCGAAGGTGATGACGGCCGACGGGTTTTTTCGCAGCGGCGACATCGGCGTGGTGGACGAGCGCGGCTACTTCAAAATCGTCGACCGGAAGAAAGACATGATTCTGGTGAGCGGTTTCAACGTCTACCCGAACGAGGTGGAAGACGTCGTCACGCAAATGCCCGGCATTCTCGAATGCGCCGCAGTGGGGGTTCCGGATGCGAAAGCCGGCGAGGCGGTGAAGCTCGTCATCGTCCGCAGCAACCCGGCCGTCACGGAAGCCGACGTGCGCAAATACTGCGAGGCGCAGCTCACCGGCTACAAGCGGCCGAAGATCGTCGAGTTCCGCACCGAGTTACCGAAGACCCCGGTGGGCAAGATCCTGCGGCGTGAGCTTCGCGACAAGGTCGCAGCGCCCTGAGCCGGCGTTGCGCATGCGCGCACGGCGCGCGTCGCCGGCGCGCCCGTTGGCGGTGTTCAGCGCGATGCACGAGGAACTGCATGCACTGATCCCCTTGCTCGAAGGGGCGCGGCAGGTCAGGCTGGCCGGCCGCTTGTTCCACAGCGGCGACATTCACGGGCACGAGGTCGTGCTCGCTCTCAGCGGCATCGGCAAGGTCGCGGCAGCGATCAGTGCCACGCTCGCGATTCAGCGGCGACTCTTTCATCGCGACGGCCGCGCAGGGGGCGGCCCTGCGCGCCGCCTTGCCCGACGCGCTCGCCGTCGAAATGGAAGGCGCTGCGGTGGCGCAGGTCTGCGCCGCGTTTGGCACGCCGTTTGCCGTGCTGCGCACGATCTCGGACCGCGCCGACGATTCGGCCCACGCCGACTTTGCGGCGTTCATCGCCGAGGTCGCGAGTGTGGTCACGCGCGGCGTGGTGCAAGAGTGGCTCGCAGCTGACCCGCCGCTTCGAGGCGCTTGAGCCCGGCCTGCGGTTTCCACCACACAATGCCATGCAGACCACCAACCTCCGATAGCACCCCACCCCACCGCGCCAATCCGGCGCGCCATCGAGCCCCCATGAGCCTGTCCAGCGTTTTTGCACAAGTCGTCGCGCGCGTCGGTGATGCAGCGATTCTGTGGCGGCGCCTGCACGGCAGCGTGCCGCAGCAGGCCGTGGGCGCCAGGCCGAGCATTCCTTCAGCGCGGCCGCAGGGGCGCATTCCCACGCTGAAGATGCCAACGGCTCGAGGCTGGGCACCAGGGCAAACGCCGCGTGCCGCGCCGGGCCTGCAGGTCAACGCATTTGCTACGGGCCTGAAACATCCGCGCTGGATCCACGTGCTGCCCAACGGCGACGTCACCGTCGCCGAGGCGTTGCTGCAGCCCGGGCCCGTCAAGTCCGTGTTCGGCTACGCCATGCTCAGCACGATGCGCCGCGCTGCGGCAGTGGGCGCGAGCCCGAACCGGATTACGCTATTGCGCGACGCTGACGGCGACGGCGTCGCCGAAACCCGCGAGACGCTTCTCGAGGGCTTGCGCCAACCCTTCGGCATGGCGCTGCTGGGCGACACCTTCTACGTCGGCAACACCGACGGCGTGCTCGCTTTTCCGTACTCCTCGGGCGCGAAGCGCATAGTCGCGCCGGGGAAGAGGCTCGCGACGTTCAAACCCGGCGGGCATTGGACGCGCAGCCTGCTGGCCAGCCCGGATGGGCGCAAGCTTTACGTGGGCGTCGGCTCGCTCAGCAACATCGGCGAGAGTGGGCTCGATGTCGAAGCCGGCCGCGCCTGCATTTACGAAATCGACTTGGCGAGCGGCGTCAGCCGCGTCTTCGCGTCGGGCCTGCGCAATCCCGTCGGCCTGGCGTGGGAGCCCCGCAGCGCAGCGCTCTGGACGGTGGTCAACGAACGCGACGGCCTGGGCGACGAGACGCCGCCTGACTACCTGAGCTCGGTGGTGGAGGGCGGCTTCTACGGTTGGCCTTATTGCTACTGGGGGCAGACGGTGGACGATCGCGTGCCGCAAGATCCGGCCGCAGTCGCCAAAGCCATCACCCCCGACTACGCGCTGGGTGGCCACACCGCCTCGCTGGGCCTGTGCTGGTTGCCCGCGCAAACGCTGCCCGGGTTTCCCGAAGGGATGGCGATCGGCCAGCATGGCTCCTGGAACCGCAGCACGCTCAGCGGCTACAAGGTGGTCTTCGTGCCGTTCGAGAGTGGGCGCCCGAGCGGGCCGCCGCGCGACATCCTGAGCGGCTTCCTCGCACCGGACGAAGCGGAGTCCTACGGCCGGCCGGTGGGCGTCGCGATCGGGCCTGACGGCATCTCTCTGCTCATCGCGGATGATGTGGGCGACGTGATCTGGCGGGTCACGGCTGCTGCACCGGGCTGAACGCACCCGGCCTTTGGCGGCTCGTGCTGCGCCCGGTCAACCCGGGGTGGTGCTGCGGTTGCGCAGCGCCTTGATGCCTTGCTCGATGCGCTCGGCCACTTCGCGCTCGCGCTGCAGCGCGCGCAGCGTGTTCTGCGCCTCCTGCACCGTGAAGTCCAGGCGCGCGAGCTGTTCGCCGACGTGGTCGACGACGGCGCGCTGTTCGCTGAGCATTTCCAGGTTCACGTTGATGTCACCGAGCATGTGGGTGATGGCGTTGGCGCGTGTCTGCACTTCTTCCACCGTCTTGCGGCGCGATTCGATCATGACGATCTTGCCGTCGGTGTCGTTGATGCGCGCAAGCAAGTCGTCGACCTTGCCGCGCAGGTCGGTCACCGCGTCGCGATTCCCGGTCACGAATTGCAGGTCGGCCTTGCTTTGGCTGCTGATCTGCCCAATGCTTTGCACCTCGGCCTTCACGGCGAGCACCAGCGCCTCGCTGCGGCCTAGCGACTTGATTTTCTGCTCCACCGCCTCGGCGCCACGGTCCAGGTCGCCGAGTCGGCCTTCGAAGGCCGCGATGTTCTTCTCCGTGTGCAGCAACTGCGCGCCGCGTTGCTCGAGCTGTTTGACCGCGGCCTCGGCGCGCCTCAGCTGATCTTCGGCGACACCGGTTTGCGACACCGCGTCGTGCTGCTTTTCCTGCACACGCGCGAGCTCGGCGAGCACTTCTTCCTTCAGCGCGGTGGCGCGAACCAGGTCGTCGCTCACCGCCTGCACCTGCTTGAAGCGTTCGGCGGTCTGCGCCGACAAGACCTTTCCCTGTTCCACGAGTTCGGCAAAACGCGCGCGCTGCTCGTGCACAAACGCCTCGTCTTTCTTTGTCGCCTCGACCGCCTGCTGCGACTTCTCGAGCGTCTGCAGCAGCGTCGCCACTTGCGAGCTGATCGGCAGCAACCGGCCTTGCAGCGACGCCACGCCGTCGAGCTTTTGCTGCGCGTCGATCACCTGCGCAGCG
>JBEBHW010000805.1:0-1935 GCA_040081145.1 Burkholderiaceae bacterium | reverse complement strand
GTGTCGGCGCAAGTGCAGCGCGGCGAACTGGTCGGCCTGATCGGCCCCAACGGCGCCGGCAAGACGACGCTGTTCAACCTGATCTCGGGTGTCACGCCGCCTTCGGCGGGCGAGGTGCTCTTCGAAGGCCAGCTGATCACCGGCAAACGCCCGTTCGAGGTGGCCCGCCTCGGTGTGGGCCGCACCTTCCAGAACCTGCGCATCTTCCCGAACATGACGGTGTTCGACAACGTCTCGGTCGGCGCCATCGGCCGCATCGCCCTGCGCGACGCATTTGCGCCGCAGGGCCGAACACGCGCCGCGGCGATCGGCGACACGAGCTCGCGCATGCTCGACAAGGTGGGACTCAGCGCTTACGCCGATCAGCTTGCCGCCAACCTTTCGTACGGCAAACGCAAGATGCTCGAAATCGCGCGCGCGCTCGCCGGCGGCCCCAAGCTGCTGATCTTCGACGAGCCCGCCGCGGGACTGAACACCAGCGAAACGGCCGAACTCGCCGCGTTCATCGAGCGCCTGCGCGACGAGGGCCTCACGATCATCCTCGTCGAACACGACATGGGTCTCGTGATGCGCGTCTGCAGCCGCGTCATCGTGCTCGCCTTCGGCCGCAAGATTGCCGACGCGCCAGCCGCCGCGGTGCAGAAAGACCCGGCCGTGCTCGACGCCTACCTCGGGACGGGCGACGCATGAGCGCGACGCAAGAAGCGCCGCTGCTGCGCATCGAGGGCCTGGGCGTGCGCATGGGGATTCAGCAAATCCTCAGCGACGTGAATCTGGTCGTTCCCGAACGCGGAGTGATCACCGTGCTGGGCGCCAACGGTGTGGGCAAGACGACGCTGATGCGGGCGATCTCAGGCGTCTACCGCGCCGACTCCGGAAGCATCCACTTCGCCGACGAACTCATCAGCAACCTGGCACCGCACAAAATCGTCGCCAAGGGTCTGGCGCAGGCGCCCGAAGGCCGGCAGATTTTTTCCAACATGAGCGTGCGCGAGAACCTGGTGCTCGGCTTTGGCGCGAATGCACGTTCACAGTTCGACGCGACTCTGCAGAGCGTGTTGCAGCACTTTCCCATCCTCGCGCAACGGATCAACCAGCAGGCGGGGTCGCTCTCCGGCGGCGAGCAGCAAATGCTCTGCATCGGCCGCGCGCTGATGAGCCGGCCGCGGCTGTTGCTGCTGGATGAGCCGTCGCTCGGCCTCGCGCCGAAGATCGTTCAGCAGATTTTCGAGCTGATCGCGCGAATTCGCGAAGCGGGCACGGCGATCCTGCTCGTCGAACAAAACGTGCGCGGTGCGCTCAAGGTGGCCGACCACGCGTATGTGATGGAGAGCGGGCGTTTTGTACTGTCGGGTGCGGCCACGCAGTTGCGCGAGGACCCGCGGGTGCGCGATGCTTATTTGGGAGGCGCGGGTCAGGCGGTGCCGTTGGCGTGAAGGTTGGGTTTGCTCACTCAATCCCGCCCATCGCGCCAGCGAAACAACGCCATCGCCCCGATCGCGATGCGCTTGACCAGGGCATGCGCAAAAATCCGGCGTGGCGCCTCGAACGGCAACGCGATGTGCTTGCCGTTCGGGCCAAGCGCCGCGTCGGCGAGCACCGGGCCGAGCGCGGTGGCGAAGGCCACACCGCGGCCGTTGCAGCCGAGCCACGTGTAGAGCCCGTCAGCAAGGCGGTGAAAGCGCGGCAACTGGTCCGGCGTGGTCGCGAAAGTGCCGTGCCACAAATGCTCAAAGCGCAGGCCACCACCGAGTTCGCCCAATTGCGGATAGAGCTTCAGCAGGCGCTGCCCGATGCGCTCGCGCAGGCGCGCGTCCCAGTTCGCCGCGAAGATCAGCGCGCCGCCGCTGACCAGGCGCCCGCGTGCGTCGAGCCGCGCGAAGTGCAGGTCGGCCTGGGTGTCGGACATGGCGTGGTTGCCGGGCAGGATGCTCG
>JBEBHW010000106.1:0-8943 GCA_040081145.1 Burkholderiaceae bacterium | reverse complement strand
ACGGCCGCAGGCGATAGGTGTAGCGGTTGCCGTTGGCCCAGGTGATCTTGTCCGACAGCGGCTCGGCGGCGAGGAAGAACACCTTGCGCTGCTTGGCGAAGTCGGTGACGGCCAGGCCGATGTTCGACAGGAAGGTTCCCGTGATCAGCGCGACACCCTCGCGCGACACCAGCTCTTCGGCGACGCGCACCGCGTCGCCCAGCGTCGCGTTGTCGTCGCGCGAAATCACCTGGATCTTCTTACCCAACACGCCGCCTGCCGCGTTGACTTCTTCGACGGCGAGCTCCCAGCCCTTCTTGTACGGCTCCAGAAACGCGGGTTGCGCCTTGTAGCTGTTGATCTCGCCGATCTTGATCGTGTCTTGCGCGTGCGCTGCAGGGGTCAGCAGCACGATGGTGGCAGCGGCTGCGAACAGGAGCTTGATGAGCATGGCGGGGTCTCCTCGGTGAAAGAATGGGTGGCGGCTCGGCCTGGTGGCTAACGCGTTAGGCGGCGATGTCGGCCGACTGAATTCGCTTCACACCGGCCTTGCTCATGTTCGCCCAGGCGGCCTTGAGCGAACCGTTCAGGTCGATGCCGCGGCACGCGTCTTCGATCACGCTCGCCTTGAAGCCGGCCTTGCGCGCGTCCATCGCCGTCCAGGCGACGCAGAAGTCGGTGGCCAGGCCACATACGTAGACTTCGTCGATGCCGCGCGCCTTCAGGTAACCGGCCAGGCCCGTCGTCGTCTTGCCGTCGGCTTCGACGAACGCCGAATAGCTGTCGGTGTCTTTGCGAAAGCCCTTGCGGATCACGAGTTGTGCGGTGGGCAACGCGAGGTCCTTGTGCAGCGCTGCGTCGGCGGAGCCCTGCACGCAATGATCCGGCCACAACACTTGCATGCCGTAGCGCAACTTCGTCGTCTCGAACGGCTTCTTGCCCGCGTGGCTCGTCGCAAACGACGCGTGACCTGGGGTGTGCCAGTCTTGCGTGACGACGACGTTGTGAAACGCTGCGGCGATCTTGTTGATCACGGGAACGACTTGTTCGCCGTCTTTCACCGGCAGCGTGCCGCCGGTGACAAAACAGTTCTGCACGTCGACGACGATCAGCGCGCTCTTCGCGCCGGGTTTGGCGGCTGCGCCGGCGCGCAACGGCACGCCCGTTGCACCCAGCAGGATCAGCGATCCGGCGGCGAGAACGTTTCTGCGTTGGCGGAGTGACTCATTCATGGCGGTTCCTTTCGTCTGTGCCGTGGTGAAAACGGGTGCGCAGTGCCTGGCTAGCGTTGCCCGTCAAACTTGGAAATCTGCTCGGCGCGCAGCCCGCCGACGCGCTCGTGCGGCCGCGGCCCCGTCGTCATCGCCAGCACGAACATCATCTCGTTCTCGCGCGGCGCGTCGGCGATGCGCACTTCCAGCGAATCGAAATGGCTGCGCACATAGGCGGCGACGCGGTGGTGGATGGGAATGTCGATGCATGCGCCTGCGGCGCCGACCTTTGTCGTGGAGGGAACGATGGCGTGCGAGCCTTCGAGCAGTTCGCGCATTGCGTAGCCGCCCGGCACATGCCACAAGGCGCCGTGCTCCAGCTCGCCGGCCAGGCCGATCATCGAGCCCTTACCGTAGCCCTGGATCGCGCCCGGGCCGCCCAGCGCGTCGATCAGTTGCGCTGCCATCGCTCTTCCAAGCGGCTTGAGCGCTTCCATCATCGGCTGGATGTCGGCCACATAACGCCCGGCGTAGGGGTTGCGCAGCACGGCGGCGATGCTGCCGCGCTGCAATGGCTGGTCCGAACGCGGGCCACCGTCGTGCCACACTTCTTCGACGTTGAGCACGCACTTGCGCACATTGACTTCGGGCAAGGTGGCGGTGGCGGCGAAAAACATCGTCTTTGGGGTCAAGCAAAAACTGCGGGGGGTCGCGCAAAGTCCAGTATCGGCCCTGTTGCAGCAAGTTGCGACGGGTGAAACACCTGAGCCTGGCAGCGCTGGACCCGGCCCTGCAGGCACAGCGCCACGGCGAAAACCCGTCCCGCGGCGATATCGCGCTCGGCACACGCGGCGCCCGCAGCCAACGCGGCAGCGACGACGTCCGGCTCGAGGGCGGAAACGTCGACGGTCACGAGCAGCTCGCCCAAGTCGCTGTCGTCGCGTACCGCGCTGGCCGGCGCGCGTGCGATGCGCGGGTCGTCGGCGTCGACCGCGTTGGCAACGATCGTCGCCGCAGCGTCGGCTTGCGCGGCCGTGGCCGCGAGCACCGTCACGCTGTCGGCAATTCCCAGCGACAGGCTGCGGCCGCGCCAGCCCGAGGTTGCGACGCCGCGCACGCGGGACGCCGCGTCGACGCGGAATCCGCCGTCGATTGCCGCTACCGAGCGGCCGGGTTCGATACCCGCGACGGCGCGGTCGGGGTCAATCACCAAGCCGACGTCGAAGCATTCGCCCGGCGCCAAGTGCAGCGCGATGTCGCCGCCGTTGTTCACGTAGGCGCGGCGCACGCCCGGCCGCTCGAAGTGGCGAATCAACTCCTGTGCGACGCTGCCCGCCACGGCGGCCATCGCCGTGATGAACAGGCCTTGCTCCGCATAAGGGCCACAGGCCGCGACCATGCGACGCGCGATGCTGCCCTGAGGCGCGATGCCGAGCTTGTCATCCCGGCGAACGCCAGGATCCACCCTGTCGCCGGCAACAGCATGCCGCTGACCCCCGCGCCCTGCCAAGTTCGCGCGCAGCATCGGCAACTCGGCGACCAACTCGCTTAGTACGCCTTGAAAGCGCGCCCACGCGTCTTCCATGGCCTGGGCCACCGCAGCTGATTCGCCATCGACGCCGATCACGCAATCGATGGGCCCGTGCTGGAAATGCCAGCGCCCATCGGGCAGGGGCCGGCGTATTGCGGCGTTCACGGTGCATCCCCCGGTTGCAGGGGCCAGGGGTTGCCCGGCGCCGCGTCGATCAACTTGTAGTCGCCGTGCGCGAGCAGGTCTTCGACGCGCCGCACCCGGTCCATGTGGCCGCCGAGATCGCGATAGTCGGTGAGAAGCATCGTGAATTCGATCGGCGAGACGATCGCCGGCGTAGGCACGAAGCCGAAGCTGTTTGCCGGCATTTTTGCGACGTCGACCATGACGGTGATGCCGCCGCCCGGCCACACATAAACCGGCGCGCCGCCGCAAGTGACCTTGACGAGTTTGTCCTTGATCGAGTGCGTCAGGCGCACCGGGTTGTCGGTGACCCCCGCGCGCAACGACCCACCGGCGCCGGCGACGTAAAGCACGCTCGCGAGCGACGGCTCGCAGTTCTCGCCGATGCGCTCAACGACGCGGCGCACGGCGGCGGGCATTTCTGCGGGCTGCGGAACGAGCTGCTCGTCGAGGACGAAATAGGCGTGGTCTTCGCCGGTCGTCGACACCATCAACAAGCGCAGCCCGGCGCGCGCATGTTTCGGGTCCCACGCTTCGATGATCGACAAGGGCTCGGTGATGTCGGTGCCGCCCCAGCCCGAGCCGGAATTCGCGACCTGGAAGTAGCGCCCCGGTGTCGACTTGCGCCCGCGCAGGCGCACGCCCGTCGCCGGCATGTCCAGGCACTTGCCGGCCTGGTGTTCGGAAAGCACGCCGGTGATGTGGTCGTCGATGACGATCACTTCGTCGACGTGGCCGAACCACTGCTGCGCAAAGATGCCTATCGTCGCCGAGCCGCAGCCGACGCGCATGCGCTGTTCTTCGACGCCATTCACGATCGGCGCGCGGTTTGCCTGCACCGTCAGCGCCGCGCCGCCCTCGATCTGCAAATCCACCGGCTGCTGATTGCCCAGCGCCATCATCATGTCGCAAGCGATTCTGCCTTCGCGCTTCGAGCCACCGGTGAGGTGGTGCACGCCGCCGAGCGCGAGAAACTGCGAGCCGTATTCGATGGTGCTCACGTGACCCACGGCTTCACCCTGGTGGCGCACTGTCGCCTGCTCCGGGCCGAGATAGCGATCGGTGTCTATCTTCACCTTGAAGCTGCAGTAGCTGAAGATGCCTTCCGTCACCACCGTCACCATGTCCACGCCGCGCTGCGTTGAGGCGATGATGAAGGGCGCGGGCTTGTAGTCGGGGTAGGTGGTTCCGGCGCCGACGCCGCTGACGAAAACCGGCGCGTCGTTCAGCAGCGCACCGTCCCAGCCTTGCGTCGCGGACTTCCATGCGATCAGTTGCGCGCCGGCACGCTGCACCAGGTGCACGCTGTCCAGCCGCGCAAGCTCGCCGTTGACGTTGCCATAGCGGTCGCACGCGCCGAGTTTGCCCGGGCTGATCTGGCACAGCACCGGGCACGCTTCGCAGCGCACCTTGTTCGCCGCCATGCGCTCGGGCGCGCGCGAGTGTTCGAGGACGAGGGCTTGGGGTGGCTCGGACGGCTCGACGGCTTGGCCGTCGGAGCGCGGGTCGAAGGGGATTGCGGGGCCTGTCACGTCGCATCACCCTGGATGCCGTCATCCCGACGAAAGTCAGGATCCACCGCTGGCCGAAACGCCGATGCTAGCGAATCGATCCCGGCGTGCGCCGGAATGACGGACTGCAGCAGCGCCGCGCGCAAGCGGCTCGGCGTCACCGGCACCTGCCCCATGCGCACCCCCGTCGCGTGATAGATCGCGTTCAGGATCGCCGGCGCCGTGGCCACCAGCGCGGGCTCGCCCACGCCCTTCGCGCCCCAGGGGCCGAGTGGCTCGGGGTCCTCGATCAAGTGCACCGTGATCGCGGGCACGTCGCCAAAGGTCGGAATCAAATAGTCGTGCAAGTTGTCGGTGGCGCCGTTGACGTATTCCTCCATCAGCGCCATGCCGATGCCCTGCGCGATGCCGCCGTGGATCTGCCCCTCCACCTGGGTCGGGTTGATGGCGCGGCCGACGTCGTGCGCGGCGTGAATGTGCAGCAGCTTCACGGTGCCGAGCTCAACGTCGACTTCCAGTTCCGCGACTTGCGCGGCGAAGGCGTAGGTCGCGTAGGGCACACCCTGGCCGTCGGCGTCGAGCGCAATCGTCGGCGGGTTGAAGTGGCCCGTGCCGACGAAGAGGTCGCCGCTGGCGTCGGCCGCGCGGGTCGTCAGGTCGAGTCGGTGCAGCCCGGCGGCATCGCGCGCGCTGAGCAAGCTTCCCTCCAAGTGCAGCAGCGCGGGCTCGGTCGCGCGAAGCGCGGCGAGCAGCTGTCGCCGCAAGTCTTCACTCGCCGCCTTGGTGGCGTTGCCCGAGACGAAGGTCTGGCGCGACGCGGAGGACTTGCCGGCATCGAGCGTCAAGTCGGTGTCGCCCATCACCTGTTCGACGCAGGACAGGGGCAAGCCCACGGCGTCGGCGAACATCTGCGGCAGGATCGTCGCCGTGCCCTGGCCGATTTCTTGCGCGCCGTTGTAGAGCATCAGCGTCGCCCGGCGCGCCGCGGCGCCGGCAATGCCGGGCGCGGCGTTCAGACGCAAGCTGGCGCGCATCGTCGAGGGGTTGGCGATCACCGTATTGCCGATGCCGTACCACATGCACGCGATGCCGGCGCCGCGCCGCCGTGGCGTGGCCTGGCGATGCGCCTGCGCATTGAACGCATCGGCGGCGGCCCGTGCCGCCTGCCACGCGGGGCGCAGCGCGTCCAGGCACGCTTGCAGGCCCACGCTCGCAGCGAGCACTTGGCCGGTGCCGGTGCGGTCTCCCGCGCGCAGGGCGTTGCGATGGCGAAACTCGAGCGCATCGATGCCGCTTTGCTGCGCCAGTGCGTCGACGAGGCGCTCGCCGATCAGCGTCGACTGCGGAACGCCGAAACCGCGAAACGCGCCGGCGACGCTGTTGTGTGTGAGCACGGCGCGCGTGAGCGCGCGCTGGTTCGGCACGCGGTAGGGGCCGGCGGCGTGGATGGGCACACGGTTCGCGACCGTCGGCCCCCATGACGAATACGCACCGGTGTTGAAGTCGCCCGCGAAGCAGTACGCCGTCAGGCGGCCCAACGCGTCGCACGCGGCGCGCGCCGTCATTTGCGCCGGATGGCGCTTCGTGCTCGATTGCATCGACTCGGGGCGCTCGTAGACCAGGCGCACGGCGCGCTGCAGCTTGAGCGCAGCAACGCCGAGCAAGGGCTGCACCGAGAGATCGAGCTTGCCGCCAAAACCCCCGCCCATCGCCGAGGGAACGATGTGCACTTGCGTCGGCGCGAAGCCGAGCACTTGCGCGACTTCGTCGCGGTCCATGTAGGGGGTCTGCGTGCAAGCGAAGATTCGCACGCGCGGCGCAGCACCCTGCTCGCCCGCGACGAACTCGGCATAGCCCGCCTCGGGCTCGATGTAGGCGTGTTCGACGTAAGCGGTAGCAAACTCGGCAGCCGCCACAAACTGCGCCTCGGCCAGGGCAGCGTCGACATCGCCGCGCACGACTCGGCCGCGGCACAGCACGTTGTCGGCGTGGCGCTGCTGAACCGGCTCGCCGCGCTGCCCGGCGGCGAGCGCGACGGCAATGTCTTGCACGGCGGGCAAAACCCGGTACTCAATCGGAGCATCGGCGTCGGGAATGGCCTGCAAGGTCGCTTCGTCGCCGATCAATGCAAGCACCGCTTCGCCGCGAAACCGCACCACGGCGTCGGCGAGCACCGGCTGGTCGCGCAGGTCGGGGAAGATGGCGAAGGCGTTGTGCGGCACGTCCGCGGCCACCAGCACATCCACCAGGCCCGGCCAGCGCTGCTTGAAGGCGCCCAGGTCGCCGAGCACAAAGCTCGCGTGCGCGTGCGGCGAGCGCACGATGCGCATCGTCAGCACGGGGCCAGGCGACGACGGCGGCCGCGCATCGGCGCCGTAGCGCGCCACGCCGCGCACTTTGTCGGGCGCGTCGAGTCGTGCCACGCGTGCGCCCACCGCCTGGCCCGCGCCGAGGGTGCTCGCTTGCACATCGGCCACCACGTCGTTCGGCGCGCCCGGCGCGGCCAGCACGGCGCGGCTCGCCGCGAGCACGGCTTCGACAATCTTGCGGTAGCCGGTGCAGCGGCATAACACGCCACCCAGCGCGTCGCGGACTTCGGCCTCGCTCGGCTGGGGCTTGCGGCGCAGCAGCGCCTCGGCGCTCATCAGCATTCCCGGCGTGCAGATGCCGCATTGCGCCGCCCCGAACGCGACGAAGGCGCGCTGCAAGGGCGAGAGCGCGCCGTCGGCTTCGGCCAGACCCTCGACGGTCGTGACGCTGCGCCCGTCGCACTGGCCGAGCGCGACGATGCACGAGCACACCTGTTCGCCGTCGAGCAGCACGGTGCACGCGCCGCAGTCGCCGGCGTGGCACCCGATCTTCGTGCCGGTGAGTTGCAGGTCGTCGCGGAGCACGTCGGACAGGCGCCGCGTCGGGTCGGCGTCGACCTGAATGGCGACCCGATTCACCAGCAGGCGCACCGTGTGCACGCCAGTGGCGTCGCGTGCCGTCACCCGGCCAACTCCTGGAGGGCGCGTTGCAACAGCGTTGCCGTCGCGTCGAGCCGGTAGGCGGCGCTCGCGCGCACGTCGTCGATGGGCTGCAGCAGCGCGACGTCGCGGGCGCTGAGCGCCACCTGCCCGAGGCTGGCGCGCGGCACGCCGAGCAATCGCGCCTCGAGCGCGGCAAGGCGTTTTGCGGTGGCCGAACAACTGCCCACTGCAATCCCGGCCGTGCACACCGTGCCGCGCGAGTCGACATCGATTGCGAGCGCCACCATTGAAATTGCGATCACGAGGTAGCGGCGCGAGCCGAGCTTGGCGAAGACCGATCGCGCCTGGGCGCTGCGCTGCGGGACAAAGATCCCGGTGAGCAATTCATTCGGCGCGCGCGCCGTGCGCCGGTTGCCGAGGACGAAGTCGACCACCGGCAGGCGGCGTTCGCCGTGGGTCGACTGCAGCACCACCAGGGCGTCCAGCGCCATCCAGACCGGCGTGCCGTCGGCGGCGGGCGAGGCGTTGCACAGGTTGCCGCCGAGCGTGCCCGTGTTCTGGATCTGCTCGCCGCCGATTTCGCGCGCCGCCTGGCGCAGCGCGTCGAACAACGGCGGCATTGGAGCGCGCTGCACGTCGGCCCAGGTGGTCGTCGCGCCGAACCACCAGCCCTGCGCCTCGCGGCGAATCCCGCGCAGGGCCTGGATGCGCGACAAGTCGAGCAAGGGCGCGTCGACGCCGCGGCCGACGCACGCCGGGTACAGATCGGTCCCGCCTGCCAGCAGCCGGTGCGTGCCCGGGCCTAAGCTGCGCAGCGCTTCGGCGACGGTCTCGGGTTGCTCGAAGCGCGCGGAGTGCATCATTTCGGGTTCAATCTAGCATGAATCTTCCCATGCACAGCCGCGAAGCCATCCCTACTGTGCGCCGCTGGGTCGACGCGGCGCAGCGCGTCGTCGTGCTCACCGGCGCGGGCATCTCCACCGATTCGGGGATTCCCGATTTCCGGGGACCGCGAGGTGTGTGGACGCGCAATCCGGCGGCAGAGAAGCAGTCGACGCTGCAGACCTACCTCGCCGACCCCGAGGTGCGCAAGGCGGCGTGGCGTTCGCGTCTGGATCACGCCGCGTGGACTGCAACGCCGAACCGCGGCCACCGGGCGCTCGTTGCGCTGGAGCAGCGCGGCAAGCTGCACGCCTTGATCACGCAGAACATCGACGAGCTGCACCAGATCGCCGGCAACTCGCGCGAGCGCATCGTCGAGGTGCACGGCACGATGCGCCGCGTCATGTGCTGGGGTTGCGGTGTGCGCGCGCCGATGCAGGACGCGCTTGCGCGGGTGCGTGGCGGCGAGGCGGACCCGGCGTGCAGCGCGTGCGGCGGCATTCTGAAAAGTGACACGGTGTCCTTTGGCCAGCCGCTCGTGCCCGAGGTGATCGCGCGCGCGTTCGCGGTGGCGGCACAAGCCGACATGCTGCTCGCGATCGGATCGACGCTGCAGGTCTACCCCGTCGCCGGCGTCGTGCCGCATGCGAAAGACGCTGGAGCGAAGGTCATCA
>JBEBHW010000804.1:0-1944 GCA_040081145.1 Burkholderiaceae bacterium | reverse complement strand
CGTCGACGCGGTACGGGTCCCCCGGGTCGGACGAAAACTGCCCGGCCATGAAGGCACGAAAACTCGCCACACCCAGGCCTTCTGAGCGCGTGAAGGTCGCGCCGTCGGCTGTTCGAGCGAAGCCCGCTGCGTCTGCCGTTCGCGTGAAACTCGCCCCGGTGGGGGTCTCGACATAGCGCCAGGTCGCCCCCGCACCGGCGTCGAGCAGCACGCTGATCACGGTGAGGTCGATTCGCGACCGCGCTTGCGCTGCGTGCGTGCGCCCGGCGAGACCGGCGTCGAGCTGCGCCTTGCGGTCCACGCCGCCCGCCTCGAAATGGCGCCAGCGGCTGTGGTACGGAATGATCAGCGTCGGGTAACGCACTCGCGTCAGCGTTTCGACGCGCGTCACCACGTCGTCCAGCCGGCCCCGCGCCAGCGTGAAATGCGGCGAGCCGCCGGCTTCCACAGCGCGCGTGATGTTGGCGCAGCGCTCGCGAATCGTCGCCGCCGAGCGCAACGCAGCCAACGCTTCAGGCAAGACTGCGCCCTTTGGTCTGCGTCAGCTGTGCGGCGTCGGGAACGCTGCCGTCGGTGAAGTAGCCGGCGGCGACCTTCGCGTCCATCTCGACTCGCGCGTCCGCGGGAATCAGCGCGTCAGGAATCTTGATCCGCTCGACCACTTCGATGCCGCTGCCCGTGATCGCGTCGAACTTGTCGTTGCTCATCGAGACGAGGCGGTGGATCTTGCGGATGCCCAGCCAGTGCAAGACGTCGGGCATCAACTCCTGGAAGCGCATGTCCTGCACGCCCGCCACGCACTCGGTGCGCAGGAAATACTTGTCGGCGGAGTCGCCACCGAGCTGGCGCTTGCGCGCGTTGTAGACGAGGAACTTGGTGACTTCGCCCAGCGCCCGCCCTTCCTTGCGGCTGTAGGCGATCAGGCCCACGCCGCCTTGCTGCGCGCCCTTCACGCACTCCTCGATCGCGTGCGTCAGGTAGGGACGGCACGTGCAGATGTCCGAGCCGAACACGTCGGAGCCATTGCATTCGTCGTGCACGCGTGCCGTCAGCGTCACGTCGGGGTTGCTCAGATCGGCGGGGTCGCCGAAGATGTAAAGCGTCTGCCCGCCGATCGGCGGCAGGAACACCTCGATGTCGCTGCGCGTCACGAGTTCGGGGTACATGCCGCCGGTTTCTTCGAACAGGTTGCGCCGCAAATCGGCTTCGCTGACGTTGAAGCGTTTCGCCACGCCGGGAAGCCACCACACTGGTTCGATCGCGGCTTTCGTCACGACCGCTGAAGCGTCGTCGAGCAAGACCTTGCCGTCGGCGTGCAGGCGCTGGAAAGCCATCGCCTGGCGAATTTCGGGCAAGTGCACATGCGCTTGCGTCACGGCAATCGTCGGGCGGATGTCGTAGCCTGCGGCGATCTGCTCGGCGTAGACCTCGGCGACCAGCGCACCCCAGGGGTCGAGGGAGACGATTCGGTTCGGTTCGCCCCACGCCGTGTAGGGGCCGAAGCGGTGCGTCGGCGAGGTGTCCGTCAGGTCGGCGCGGTGGCCCTTTTCCAGGTTCCCCGCGGCCACGGCAAGCGCCCGGTACACGCCATACGAGCCCGAATGCGTGCCGATCACGTTGCGCTGGCTGCGGTTCACCGTGGTGCCGACGACCGGGCCGCGCTGCACCGCAGTCGCTGCGCCCCAGCGAATCACGGGCGCGCCCGACGCCCCCTGCTGGCCGGGGTGCGACGTGAGACGGATGTGCTTGCTCGGCGTGGGCGTGTCGGTGGCCAAACGTGCCTCCTGGGTTGAGCTGCGCGCTGCGAGACGCGAGAGGATAAGCGCATTCGCGGTGCCGGTTCGGCGCGGCCAAAGGCTGCCGGCGCAACGCGCCGCATAAAATCGTCAGCACTGCGCATCATTTCGTCCGCGCTGCGCAACCCGCTCCCGACCTGCCCCCATG
>JBEBHW010000803.1:0-1944 GCA_040081145.1 Burkholderiaceae bacterium | reverse complement strand
GGCCGGGGCTGGCGATTTTTGGCCTCGTGATGTCGTTCAATCTGCTCGGCGACGGCCTGCGCGCCGCAAACGAAGGCTGCACTGTACCACCGGGGGCTCCGGCCTGCGTGAGTTCCCCTTGGTGCACCTACTGTTGACGCGGGTCAAGCGCGTCGCGCAGGCCGTCGCCGAGCAGATTGAACGACATCACGAGGCCAAAAATCGCCAGCCCCGGCCACACCGCCATCCACGGCGCGTTTTCCACGAAGTTCTTCGCCACGTTGAGCATGCTGCCCCAGCTTGGCGCGGGCGGCTGCTGGCCCAGACCCAGGAACGACAGGCTCGCCTCGGCGATCACGGCGCCGGCGATGGCGAGTGTGGCCTGCACGATGAGCGGCGCCGTGACATTCGGCGCAATGTGGCGCAGCGCGACGCGCCACGGCGGATTGCCGATGGCGCGTGCGGCTTCGATGTAGTCCTCTACCTTCACGTTGAGCACTTGCGCGCGCGTCAGGCGCACGAAGATCGGCGTGGCCGAAATGCCGATCGCGATCATCGCGTTGCTCAAGCTGGGCCCAAGGAACGCGGCCAGCGCAATCGCCAGGATGAGGAACGGGCAGGCGAGAAACGCGTCGGTGATGCGTGAAATGAGCGCGTCGAGCCACCCCCCCACGACGCCCGCCAGCAGGCCGATCGGCACACCGAGCGCAAGCGAAATCGACACCGAGACGACGCCGGCGAGCAGCGACGCGCGCGTGCCGAAGATGACGCGCGACAGCACGTCGCGGCCGATCTCGTCGGTGCCGAACCAGTGCGCCCACGAGGGCGCCTTGCGCAGCGCGCTCCAGTCGGTGGCGATGGGATCGTGGCTAGCAATCCAGGGCGCAAACAGCGCCAGGCCGACAAAGCCGAGCACGACGCACAAACCCAACATCGCGGCAGGGCGCCGCCGCAGGCGGCGCCAGGCGCGCTGCCACGGGCTGGCGGGCGCCGCAGCATGCGTGCTTCCCTGCACGGAGGGTGATTTTGCGGCACGTGCAGACATCGCGGCGCTCAACTGCGCAAGCGTGGGTTGGCGACGAAGTAGGCCAGGTCGGCGAGCAAGTTCAGGACGATGTAAGTCGTCGCCGTGACCAGCACTACGCCTTGCACGACCGCGTAGTCGCGGTTGAACACGGCGTCGACGATCAGCTTGCCGAAGCCGGGAATCGAAAACACCTGCTCGGTGAGTACCGCGCCCGAGAGCAGCGTGCCGAGTTCCAGCGCGCCCAGCGTGATCACTGGCGTCAACGCATTGCGCAGTGCGTGTTTCAGCACGACGGCGCGCTCGCGCAGTCCTTTGGCGCGCGCCGTGCGCACGTAGTCGGTGTTCATCACCTGCAGCATCGCGCTGCGCGTATGGCGCATCAGCACCGCAGCGATCGCGTTGCCGAGCACAAACGCCGGCATCGCCATCGACGCCAGGTTTGCGCCCAGGTCTTCGAACGGGCTCACGTAACCCGACGCCGGCAACCAGCCGAGTTCGACCGAGAACAAGAGGATCAACAGAATGCCAAGCCAGAAATTCGGCGTCGACAGACCCCACAGCGCAAAGGCATTCGCCGCCGTGTCCCACCAGGTGCCGCGCCACACCGCGGCGACGATTCCCGCCGGGATGCCGACGAGCAGCGCCACAGCGAACGCCATCAGCGCGAGTTGCACGGTGACCGGCAGTTTTTGTGCGACGAGCTCGCGCACCGGGAGTTGCATACGCACCGATTCGCCGAGGTCGCCGCGCAGCACGCCGCCCACCCAGTACGCATAACGCAGCGGCAGCGCGTCGTCCAGGTGCATCGTCTTGCGCAGGTGGGCGACGACGGCCGGGTCCTGCTCCTCGCCGGCCAGAATCAACGCCGGATCGCCGGGCAGCAATTGCTGCAGCCCGAAGATCAGCATCGAGACGAAGATCAGCGTCGGGATCAGCGT
>JBEBHW010000802.1:0-1946 GCA_040081145.1 Burkholderiaceae bacterium | reverse complement strand
CGGTCGCCGTAGCCCTTGGTCACGTTGGCGAATTCGAGCACTTCGTGGCCGAGCCGTTCGGCGACCGGGATGAAGATTTCGTTGGTCTCGTTGCGCTTCTGGTACTCGACGTCGGAGAGCTCCTCGAAACGCGCGAGACGCGCCTTGCTCTTCACCTGCCGGCCCTTCGGGTTCTGGCGCACCCACTCCAGTTCTTTCTTCATGGCCCGGGTGCGCGCGTCTTCGGTCTTCTGCTCCTGCTCCAGGCGCTGCTCTTTCTGCTCGAGCCAGGTGCTGTAGTTGCCCTTGTACGGAATGCCGCGGCCGCGGTCGAGTTCGAGAATCCACTCCGCCGCGTTGTCGAGGAAGTAGCGGTCGTGCGTGATCGCGACGACGGTGCCGGGGAAGCGGCTCAGGAATTGCTCGAGCCAGTCGACGCTTTCGGCGTCAAGGTGGTTCGTCGGCTCATCGAGCAGCAGCATGTCGGGCTTGGACAACAGCAAGCGGCACAGCGCGACGCGGCGTTTTTCGCCGCCCGAGAGCACGCTGATGTTTGCGTCCCACGGCGGCAGGCGCAGCGCGTCAGCGGCGAGTTCGAGCTGCAGGTCGGTGTTTTCGCTGCCCGCGGTGGCGATTTGCGCTTCGAGTTCGGCTTGCTCGGAAGCGAGCGCGTCAAAATCCGCGTCGGCTTCGGCGTAGGCTGCGTACACCTCGTCCAGGCGCTTCTTCGCGGCAAGCACGCCGCCGATTCCTTGTTCGACGGCCTGCCGCACCGTCTGCGAAGCGTCGAGCACCGGCTCTTGCGGCAGGTAGCCGATTTTCAAGTTCGGCATCGGGGTCGCTTCGCCTTCGATTTCGGTGTCCAGGCCCGCCATGATTTTCAGCAGCGTCGACTTGCCCGAACCGTTCGTGCCGAGCACACCGATCTTCGCGCCCGGGAAAAACGACAGCGAAATGTCTTTGAGGATGTGACGTTTCGGCGGGACGATCTTGCCCACTCGATTCATCGTGAATACGTACTGCGCCATTGCGGGACCTCTGAAAAACAGCGCGTATTGTGACGCGGCGCCTCATCGCGCCCTGACAATGCGTTGATGCCACGCCTTCTTTACCTGCTCACGCTGTGCAACCTGACGATAGGCACCGGGGCCTTCGTCATCAACGGGATCCTGGGCGCGATCAGCACGTCGCTCGACGTGAGCGTCGCCGCGGCCGGCCAGGCGATGACGGTGTATGCGCTGACCACCGCCGTGCTCGGCCCGATCGCGCTGCTCTTCACCGGGCGCTGGCCACGGCGCAACGCGTTGGTGATTGCGATGGCGCTGTTTGGCGCCGGCAACCTGTTGTGCGCTTGGGCGCCAACGCTGTCGGCTCTGCTCGCCGGCCGCGCCCTGATGGGCGTGGGCGCGTGCTTCACGCCGATGGGTGCGGGAATCGTCGTCGCGATGGTCGCGCCGCAGCAGCGCGGGCGGGCGCTCGCGCTGGTGTTTCTGGGGATGAGCCTGAGCTACGTGATCGGCATGCCCATCGGAGCCTGGCTCGGCCTGGAGTACGGCTGGCGCATCCCCGTGTTCGGAGTCGCGGGCGCAGCGGCGCTGTGCTGCGTGGCGCTGTATCGGCTCGTGCCACGCGAAATGGCGACGCCCGGGGCGACGCTGGCCGGGGCGGTGAGCCAATTGCGCCGTCCCGCCGTATTGTGGACGCTGGCGCTGACGCTCGTCTACTTTGTTGCGATCTTCAATGTCTTCGCCTACATCGGCCCGGTGCTGCTGGCGCTGAATCCAATGACGAACGCGCAGTTGAGCCTGGCACTGATGAGTTTTGGTCTGGCCGGCGTGGCCGGAACGCTGCTCGGCGGTTGGGCGAATGACCGTTTCGGCGCGCAGACGACGCTGACGCTGCAGCTCACCCTGCTCGCGTTGATGATGGTCCTCGTGCCGCTGACGCAGGGGCAGCCGCTGCTGACG
>JBEBHW010000105.1:0-8992 GCA_040081145.1 Burkholderiaceae bacterium | reverse complement strand
GAGACGTACTGCTGCTCGATCTCCTTGACTTCCTTTTCGGCGCGCTCAATCAGACCCGGCTTTTCCTTGGGCACAAGCATGTCGTCGATGGCGATCGAAATGCCGGCGCGCGTGGCCAGGCGGAAGCCGGCCTGGAGCAGCTTGTCGGCAAACACCACCGTTTCCTTCAGTCCGCACTTGCGGAATGAGGTGTTGATGAGGCGCGAGATCTCCTTCTTCTTCAACGCCTTGTTGATGTTCGAAAACGCCAGGCCCTTGGGCAGGATTTCGCTGAGCAGTGCTCGGCCGACCGTCGTGTCGACGAGCGTCGTCTCGGGCGAGAACTCGCCGGTTGCCTTGTCCAGTACGTGGTCGATCATGCGAACGCTGCACTTCGTCGTAATTTCGACCTGACCGTGGTCCAGCGCGCGGTGCACTTCGGCGACGTTGGAGAAGATGATTCCTTCGCCTTTCGCGTTGATGCGCTCGCGCGTCGCGTAGTACAGACCCAACACGACGTCCTGCGACGGCACGATGCTCGGCTCGCCGTTGGCCGGAAACAGCACGTTGTTCGACGCAAGCATCAACGTGCGCGCTTCCATCTGCGCCTCGATCGACAGCGGAATATGCACTGCCATCTGGTCGCCGTCGAAGTCGGCGTTGAACGCCGAGCACACGAGCGGGTGCAACTGGATCGCCTTGCCTTCGATCAACACCGGCTCGAACGCCTGAATGCCCAGGCGGTGCAGGGTCGGCGCGCGGTTCAGCAGGACCGGGTGCTCCTTGATGACTTCTTCGAGGATGTCCCAGACGACCGGCGTGCCGCTCTCGACTTCCTTCTTCGCCGCCTTGATCGTCGTCGCGATGCCCATCGCTTCCAGACGCGAGAAGATGAAGGGCTTGAACAGCTCGAGCGCCATCAGCTTGGGCAGCCCGCACTGGTGCAGCTTGAGCGTGGGGCCCACAACGATCACGGAGCGGCCCGAATAGTCGACGCGCTTGCCCAGCAAGTTCTGGCGGAAACGCCCGCTCTTGCCTTTGATCATGTCGGCGAGCGACTTGAGTGCGCGCTTGTTCGCACCCGTCATGGCCTTGCCGCGCCGGCCGTTGTCGAGCAGCGAGTCGACCGCTTCTTGCAGCATGCGCTTTTCGTTGCGCACGATGATTTCGGGCGCTTTCAACTCGAGCAATCGCGCGAGGCGGTTGTTGCGGTTGATGACGCGACGGTACAGGTCGTTCAGGTCGGAGGTCGCAAAGCGTCCGCCGTCCAGGGGAACGAGCGGGCGCAGGTCCGGCGGCAACACCGGCAGCACTTCCATCACCATCCACTGCGGCTTGATGCCCGACTTCTTGAACGCCTCCATCACTTTAAGGCGCTTCGAGTTCTTCTTGACCTTCAGCTCTGAGCCCGTCATGTCGCCGCGCAGGCGCTCGATCTCGACGTCGAGGTCGATTTCGGAGAGCAGCTTGTGCACGCCCTCGGCACCCATCAGGGCGACGAATTCGTCGCCGAACTCGGTGCGCTTCGCGTCGAAGTCGTCTTCGCTCATGATGCTGAACTTCTTCAGCGGCGTCATGCCGGGGTCGACAACGACATAGGCTTCAAAGTACAGCACGCGTTCGATGTCGCGCAGCGTCATGTCGAGCACGAGGCCCAGACGCGACGGCAGGCTCTTCAGGAACCAGATGTGCGCGCAAGGCGCGGCCAGGTCGATGTGACCCATGCGGTCGCGCCGCACCTTGGTCTGAGTGACTTCAACGCCGCACTTTTCGCAGATCACACCACGGTGCTTGAGGCGCTTGTACTTGCCGCACAGGCACTCGTAGTCTTTGATCGGCCCGAAGATCTTGGCGCAGAACAAGCCATCACGTTCCGGCTTGAAGGTGCGGTAGTTGATCGTCTCAGGCTTCTTTACCTCACCGAAAGACCAGGACCGAATTTTCTCGGGCGAAGCCAGTCCGATCCGGATGGCATCGAAATGCTCATCAGGCGTGAACTGACGGAACAGATCAAGTAAACCCTTCATTTCTGTTTCCTCCCTTTAGTTGCGCTCGAGCTCGATGTCGATACCGAGCGACCTGATTTCCTTGACCAGCACGTTGAACGATTCCGGCATGCCGGCTTCGATCGAATGCTCACCCTTGACGATGGACTCGTACACCTTGGTGCGCCCATTCACGTCGTCGGACTTGACGGTGAGCATCTCCTGCAGGATGTAAGACGCGCCATAGGCTTCGAGCGCCCAGACTTCCATCTCGCCGAAGCGCTGGCCACCGAACTGCGCCTTGCCGCCCAGGGGCTGCTGCGTCACGAGGCTGTACGGTCCGGTCGAGCGGGCGTGCATCTTGTCGTCCACCAAGTGGTGCAGCTTCAAGACAT
Organism: Burkholderiaceae bacterium; assembly: GCA_040081145.1. Taxonomy (GTDB): domain Bacteria; phylum Pseudomonadota; class Gammaproteobacteria; order Burkholderiales; family Burkholderiaceae_C; genus JAEMQF01. The sequence continues at coordinate 6,633 of JBEBHW010000105.1, read as the reverse complement.
GCATGTACCCTACCGTCACAGGGCGTTCGAACGCATCGCCGGTGCGCCCGTCGTGCAGCGTCGCCTGCGTGCGCGTCGCGGTGAGGCCCTTTGCCTTGGCAATCTCGTCCGGGTAGGCGAGCTTGAGCATGTTGCGGATTTCTTCTTCCGCAGCGCCGTCGAACACCGGCGTCGCAAACGGCACGCCACGCGTCAGGTTGCCCGCCATTTCCAGGATTTCGGCGTCGCTCAAATGATCCAGCCGCTCGGTCTTGCCGCCGCTCTTGTTGTACAGCTCGTCAAGGAAAACACGAAGGTCCTGCACCTTGGTTTCGTGCGCCAACATGTCGTTGATGCGCTGACCAATTCCCTTGCCGGCCCAGCCCAGGTGCACTTCGAGAACCTGGCCGACGTTCATGCGCGAAGGAACACCGAGCGGATTCAGCACGATGTCGCAAGGCGTTCCGTCCGTCATGTAAGGCATGTCTTCGACAGGAACGATCTTCGAAACGACCCCCTTGTTGCCGTGGCGTCCAGCCATCTTGTCGCCCGGCTGCAGGCGTCGCTTCACAGCGAGGTAGACCTTGACCATCTTCAGCACGCCGGCAGGCAATTCGTCGCCCTGCGTCAGCTTCTTGCGCTTCTCTTCGAACGCCAGGTCGAAGCTGTGGCGCGTCTGGTCGAGCGAGTTCTTGATGCTCTCGAGTTGCCCGGCAACGTCTTCATCGGCAGGACGGATGTCGAACCAGTGGTACTTCTCGACGCTGGTGAGGTACTCCTTGTCCATGATCGCCCCTTTGGCGATGCGGTTCGGCCCGCCGTTGGCAGGTTTGCCGACGAGCAGCTTCTCGATCCGGTCAAACGCGTCGGCTTCGACGATGCGCAACTGGTCGTTCAAGTCCAGCCGATAGCGCTTGAGCTCGTCGTCGATGATCTGCTGCGCGCGCTTGTCACGCACGATGCCTTCGCGGGTGAAGACTTGCACGTCGATCACCGTGCCGTTCGTTCCCTGGCTGACGCGCAGCGATGTGTCTTTCACGTCGGAGGCCTTTTCGCCGAAGATCGCGCGCAGCAGTTTTTCTTCCGGCGTCAACGTCGTTTCGCCCTTGGGCGTGACCTTGCCTACGAGCGTATCGCCCGGGTTCACTTCGGCGCCGACGTAGACGATTCCCGATTCATCGAGACGCGCCAGTTGCTGCTCCGACAGGTTGGGAATGTCGCGCGTGATTTCTTCGGCGCCGAGCTTGGTGTCGCGCGCCATCACGACGAGTTCTTCGATGTGGATCGACGTGTAGCGGTCTTCGGCGACGACACGCTCCGAGATCAGGATCGAGTCCTCGAAGTTATAGCCGTTCCACGGCATGAACGCGACGAGCATGTTCTGACCGAGCGCGAGCTCGCCCAGATCGGTCGACGCGCCGTCGGCGATGATGTCCTCCATCTCGACACGGTCGCCGCGCTTCACGATCGGGCGCTGGTGGATGCTCGTGTTCTGGTTGGAGCGGTGGTACTTGATGAGGTTGTAGATGTCTACGCCCACCTCGCCCGCCACGGTTTCCTTGTCGTTGACGCGAATCACGATGCGATTCGTGTCGACATAGTCGACCACGCCACCCCGCCGCGCGGCAACCACGGTTCCGGAGTCTTTGGCAGCGACGCGCTCAACACCGGTGCCGACCAGCGCTTTTTCCGGACGCAGGATAGGTACGGCCTGGCGCTGCATGTTCGCGCCCATCAACGCACGGTTCGCGTCGTCGTGTTCGAGGAACGGCACGAGAGACGCCGCCACCGAGACGATTTGCGTCGGCGCCACGTCCATGTACTGGATGCGCTCGGCCGACGTGAGGATCGATTCGCCGTTGTCGCGTGCGCTCACCAGTTCGTCGATCAGTTTGCCGTCTTTGTCCAGCGTCGCGCTGGCCTGGGCGATGACGTACTTGCCTTCTTCGATCGCCGACAGGTAATCGATCTGGTTCGTCACCTTGCCGTCAGCCACTCGGCGATACGGCGTTTCCAGGAAGCCGTATTCGTTGAGCTGCGCGTACAGAGCGAGCGAGTTGATCAGGCCGATGTTCGGGCCTTCCGGAGTCTCGATCGGGCACACGCGGCCATAGTGCGTCGGGTGCACGTCGCGCACTTCGAAGCCGGCACGTTCGCGCGTCAAACCACCGGGTCCGAGGGCGGAGACGCGCCGCTTGTGCGTGATCTCCGACAGCGGATTCGTCTGGTCCATGAATTGTGAGAGCTGGCTCGCGCCGAAGAACTCCTTGAGCGCGGCCGAAATCGGCTTGGAGTTGATCAGGTCGTGCGGCATCAGCGCTTCAGTCTCGGCTTGACCGAGGCGCTCTTTCACGGCTTTTTCGATCCGTGCCAGACCTGAGCGGTACTGGTTCTCGGCAAGTTCACCGACGCAGCGCACCCGGCGATTGCCCAGGTGGTCGATGTCGTCGACTTCGCCGCGACCGTTGCGCAGCTCGACGAGGATCTTCACGACGTCCAGGATGTCGTCGTTGGACAGCGTCATCGAGCCTTCGGGCACGTCGCGCCCGACGCGCGCGTTGAACTTCATGCGCCCGACGCGCGACAAATCGTAGGTATCGGCGTTGTAGAACAAGCGATGGAACAGCGCTTCGACGGCGTCTTCCGTCGGCGGTTCGCCGGGGCGCATCATGCGGTAGATGGCCACGCGCGCGGCGAGCTGGTCGGCAGTTTCATCGGCCGCCAGCGTTTGCGAGATGTAGTTGCCTTCGTCGAGCTCGTTCGTGTACAGGCACGGAATTTCCTGGACACGCGCGAGACGCAGTTTCTTCAGCAGCGCATCGGTCAGCTCGTCGTTGGCCTTGGCCAGGATTTCGCCGCTCTCGGCGTCGACGACGTTGCGCGCCAGCATGCGACCCAGCAGATAGTCTTCCGGGACGCTGATGTAGTTGGTTTCGGTCTGCTCGAGCGTGCGCGTGTGGCGCGCCGTGATGCGCTTGTCCTTCTCGATGACGACGTTGCCGGCTTTGTCGGTGATATCAAAGCGCGCGATTTCGCCGCGCAGGCGGTCCGCGACGAATTCCATTTGCGCGCCCGAGTCCATCAGGCGGAAGTTGTCGAAGACGAAGAAGTGCGCCAGGATCGCCTCGGGATTCAGGCCGATCGCCTTGAGCAGAATCGTCACCGGCATCTTGCGCCGGCGGTCGACGCGGAAGTACAGCAAGTCCTTCGGGTCGAACTCGAAATCGAGCCACGAGCCGCGGTACGGGATGATGCGCGCAGAGAACAGGAGCTTGCCGCTCGAATGCGTCTTGCCCTTGTCGTGCTCGAAGAACACGCCAGGTGAACGGTGCAACTGCGAGACGATGACACGCTCCGTGCCATTGACGATGAACGAGCCGTATTCGGTCATCAGGGGCACTTCGCCCATATAGACCTCTTGCTCCTTGATTTCCTTGACGGTCTTGGGATGCGGCGATTCGCGGTCGTAGATGATCATCTGCAACTTGGCGCGCACCGCGGCGGCGTAGGTCAGTCCGCGTTGTTGACACTCGCGCGTGTCGAACGTCGGCTTGGCCATATTGAATTCGATGAACTTCATCTCCACAAAGCCGTTGTGCGAGACGATCGGAAACGCGGCGACGAATGCGGCCTGCAAGCCCTCGGTCTTGCGCTTCTGCGGCGGTACGTCTTTTTGCAAGAAGGCGACGTAAGAGTCCTTCTGCATCGTCAACAGGTAAGGAACGTTGAGAACGCTTTCGCGTTTTCCGAAGCTCTTGCGAATGCGTTTGCGCTCGGTATAGCTGTACGGGGTCGTTTGCTGCGCCATAGGTGGGTTCTCACTCCGTCTCAGGAAGCACGGCCGGGCTCAGGCCCTGCTGCCGAAGGCGACTGTCTTTCGAGCCGGCGGCTCGAAGCTTGGTGGCTGGCCACTACCAGCCGCTGGCGGACAACCCCGGCATTGCACCGAAGTCCGACCAAACTCGTTCTCTGCAGTCGGATCAAAGAACACTGCAAAGCGCTTGTGCGCTTTGCGCTGTTCTCGCTCGCGCTGCGTACAGCACGAGGCGTAAATCGAGCGAGGAGCGTCGCGAGCGGCCCGAGGTTGCTTCGAGAAGCGCAGCCGTACTGGGGTACGGCGACGCTCTTGCCAAGTTCGGCAGGCGCAAGATCGGGTCGCGCAGCAGCTCCACGCCGATTTACTTGAGGGAGGCTTTGGCGCCTGCGTCTTCCAGCTTCTTCTTCGCAGCTTCCCCATCGGCCTTGGAAATGCCCTCCTTGACGGGCTTCGGCGCGCCGTCCACCAAGTCCTTCGCTTCCTTCAGGCCCAGGCCGGTCAGCTCTCGCACCGCCTTGATGACGGAAACCTTGTTCGCGCCGATCTCGAGCAGCATCACCGTGAATTCGGTCTGTTCCTCAACCACCGCTGCGGCAGCGCCACCGCCGCCACCACCGCCCGGTGCGGCCATCGCCGCGGCGGACACGCCGAATTTCTCTTCAATGGCCTTGACCAGGGTGTTGAGGTCCATCACCGACATGCCGTCGAGTGCGGTCAAGAATGCGTCTTTGTCGAATGCCATGTTTGGCTCCTAAATTGTCGTAGTTGATTGATTGAATTGGGTTCAGGCGGCGGCGACTGCGGCTTCGGCCGGAGCCTCGGTCGCCGGTTCGGCGCGCTTTTCGGCAATCGCCGCAAGCACGCGGGCCAAGCGCGAAATGGGTGACTGCATGAGGCCCAGCAATTGGGCCAACAGCACCTCTTTGCTCGGGATGTCGGCCAGGGCTTTGACCCCGGCGGCATCGAGCGCCTTGCCGGCGTGCGCCCCGGCTTTGACGATCAGCTTGTCATTGGTCTTGGCAAAGTCGGACAGGACTTTGGCCGCGGCCACGGCGTCTTTGGAAAAACCGTAGATCAGCGGACCCACCATGCTTGCCGCGGCCACTTCGAACGGCGTGCCAACCACGGCACGGCGAGCCAGCGAGTTCTTCAGCACGTGAAGATACACACCACGCTCGCGTGCCTGCCTGCGCAGCACGTTCAAGTGATCGACGGTCAAGCCACGGTACTCAGCCAGCGCCAACGTTTGCGAGCGCGCCACTTGCGCGGCCACATCCGTGACGACGGCGGCTTTCTCGTTGCGATTCAGACTCAAGGTCTACTCCTCACATCATGTGTCTCGAGCCGTGATCGACCCTTTGACACGCCACAATTCAGCGACCTTCTGAGCGGGAAACCGGAATTCCGTTTCAGCGGGACCGCCATCTGCGCTGGCCATTAAGCGACCTTGCGGTCGCACCAGCGGTCTTGGACGGCCAGGCCTTGCCAGGCCTGCCCACCAACTTGCAAAGGCGAACGCCCCAAACCGGGCGCTTGCCTCCTTTTTGTCAGGATTGCGCGCTCGTGGACCCGAGCGATGCGACGTCGACTCTTGCGCCAACGCCCATGGTTGAAGACACTGCGACTTTGCGAAGGTAAATTCCCTTGCTCGACGCCGGCTTGGCCTTGTTCAACGCGTCGATCAAGGCGCGCAGGTTGCCGCCGAGTTTGTCGGCGTCAAACGAGCGCCTGCCGATCGACGCATGCACGATGCCGCCTTTGTCGACGCGGAATTGAACCTGACCCGCTTTGGCGTTGCGCACCGCGGTGGCGACATCGGCCGTCACGGTTCCGACTTTCGGATTGGGCATGAGGCCGCGCGGGCCGAGAATCTGGCCGAGCGTGCCGACAACGCGCATCGTGTCAGGCGAGGCGATGACGACATCGAAGTTGAGATTGCCCGCCTTGATTTCCGCGGCCAAGTCATCCATGCCGACGATGTCCGCGCCGGCGGCTTTCGCCTCTTCGGCCTTCGCACCTTGGGCAAAAACGGCGACGCGCTTGGTCTTGCCCGTGCCGTTGGGCAGGACGACTGCGCCACGCACGACTTGGTCAGACTTTTTCGCGTCGATGCCGAGTTGCACCGCGACGTCGATCGACTCATCGAACTTGGCAATCGCGCACGCCTTGACGAGCGTCAGCGCGCTCTCGAGCGGGTAGAGCTTGGTGCTGTCGACTTTGCCAGCAAGCGCTTTTTGGCGTTTTGTCAGTTTGGCCATGTTCAGACCCCTTCCACGGTGACGCCCATCGAACGGGCCGAGCCGGCGATGGTGCGCACCGCCGCTTCGAGATTCGCTGCCGTCAGGTCTTTCATCTTGGCCTTGGCGATGTCTTCGACTTGAGCGCGTGTGAGCTTGCCCACCTTGTCGGTGTGCGGCTTCGCTGAACCCTTCTCAAGCTTGGCGGCCTTCTTGATCAATACGGTCGCCGGCGGCGTCTTGAGGACAAACGTAAACGACTTGTCCGCGAACGCCGTGATGACGACGGGCAAGACGAGCCCGGGTTCCATGCCTTGAGTCTGCGCATTGAATGCCTTGCAGAACTCCATGATGTTCAACCCGCGCTGACCCAGCGCCGGGCCGATCGGGGGGGACGGGTTCGCCTTACCGGCGGGAACCTGCAGCTTGATGAAGCCGACGATTTTCTTGGCCATGTCTATCCTTTGATGCAACTCCGACAGCAGCGCCGAAGTTGTTGAGTTCTAACGCGAAGGACTGGTTACCTTCGCTCCTCGTGCCGGTGTCACGTCATCGGCAGCAACGGGCCACATTGTTCGAGTGTGGCCACAACTCGGTTCG
>JBEBHW010000801.1:0-1965 GCA_040081145.1 Burkholderiaceae bacterium | reverse complement strand
TCGATCAACTCGTCGATGACGTTGCCTTGGGTGTCTTCAACGCGCCAGACGAGGCTGACGACGCACGGGGCCTGGATGAGCATGCAGCCATGATCGCACAATGCGCGCATGCAAATTCACCTGCCCACGCCCCTTCTGGGCGGCTTGTCGCCGCGCGAATTCATGGCACGCCATTGGCAAAAGCGACCCTTGCTGATCCGCCAGGCGGTGCCGGCGATTCAGCCGCTGCTGACACGCGCCGAGCTGTTTGCCTTGGCGGCGAACGGCGCGGTTGAGTCGCGTCTGGTGGCGCGCGAAGGGCGGCGCTGGCTGCTTCGCCACGGACCGTTCAAGCGCCGTGCACTGCCGAGCGTGGCGCAAACCCGGTGGACGCTGCTCGTGCAGGGGCTGGAGCAGCACGTTGCCGCGGCGCACGATCTGCTGGAGCGCTTTCGTTTCGTCCCCGACGCGCGCCTGGACGACTTGATGCTCTCCTACGCGACCGACGGCGGTGGCGTCGGCCCGCACTTGGACTCCTACGACGTGTTCCTGCTGCAAGTGCAGGGCACACGCGAGTGGCGCATCGGCCGCGTGGCGCAGCCCAAGCTGTCAAAGACTGCGCCACTGAAGGTCCTCAGCAACTTTCGCGCCGAGCAGCGTTGGCTCTTGCAGCCCGGCGACATGCTTTACCTGCCGCCGCGCTGGGCCCACGAGGGCACGGCACGCGGCGAATGCATGACGGCGTCGATCGGTTTTCGTGCGCCGAGCGCCGATGGCATTGCCGATCAACTGCTGCAGCGTTGGCGCGACGACGAGCCCGATGTGCCGCAGGCGCTGGAGGCGTTGTGCTATCAGGACCTGCAACAGGGCGCGACCCGAACTCCAGGGCGCATTCCGCCCGCCTTGCGCCAGTTTGCGGCAGACGCATTGCGCCGCGAACTGGCGCATCCGCGACGCCTGGAGCGTGCCCTCGGTGAGCTGTTGAGCGAACCCAAGCCGAGTGTGGTGTTCGAGCCCGGTGCAGCCTTGCAACGCCAGCGTGGGGTGCGCCTGGACCCGCGCAGTCGCTTGCTCTACGACGAACACCATGTGTTCATCAACGGCGAGTCTTTTCTCGCTTCCGGACCCGACGCGCGCGCATTGCGGCGGCTCGCCGATCGACACTGTTTGGCGCCGGACGATTTGGTGAAACTCAGCACGCAGGCGCGCTCGCTGGTCGACGAATGGGCACGCTGCGGCTGGCTGGAGGTGGAAAAATCCTGACGGCGAAGGAGCCGCCGAGATGCAGCGTACCGACCACATGCCAATTGCCACGCGCGGCGAATTTCATGACGCCGTGCGCGGTGCTTTTGCCGAAGCCGCCGCCACGGCTTGCCGGGAAGTCTTTCTGTGCAACGATGACTTTGCCGACTGGCCGCTGAACGAGCCGCAACTTGTCGAGAATCTCGCCAAGTGGGCGTCACCGCACCGCAAGCTGGTGATCCTGGCGCGCAGTTTCGACGAAGTGGCGCGCCTGCACCCGCGCTGGGTGGCGTGGCGGCGCACCTGGTCGCACGTCGTCGAGTGCCGTGCGAACAACGAACTCGAAGCCGGCCAGATGCCCACGTTGCTTCTGATGCCAGGTCTTTTGACGCTTCGGCTCGTCGACGTGGTGCACTACCGTGGCAGCGTCTCGCGCCACGCGGGCGACGCAGTGCGCGCGCGTGAATTGTTCGATGGAATCTGCGAACGCTCGGAAGAGGCATTTCCCGCAACAAATCTCGGGCTCTAGGGAATAGGGTCAAGCCCGCTATACTGCCGGGCTGGTTTGTGGGGGGACTCGCTCTTCCCATGCCACCGAAGTCTGGCACCGCGCGCGAACGCCGCGGGTCGACAAAACCCCCCGTTTCACCCTTTCGAAACTTTGCATTGAGGATAGTAATGAAGACGTCTGTACTGCTGGCCACCCTGGTTGCCGCCCTTGCCCTGGCCGCCTGCGGCAAGAAA
>JBEBHW010000800.1:0-1968 GCA_040081145.1 Burkholderiaceae bacterium | reverse complement strand
ATTCGGTATCGTCTGCCATGCGGTTTCCTGGGGTGTTCTTGATCGCGGCTGTCAGCGCCCGCTGAACCGCGGTGCGCGCTTTTCGCGGAACGCCGCGACGCCTTCACGGGCATCTGCGCTGTTGTTGACCGCGTCCAGCACCAACTCGGCGTCGCCGAGCGACTGCTCGAAGGTCTGGGTCAGGCTGCGGCGCATCAGCTTCTTCACTGCGCGCACGACGAGCGGCGCCTTCTGCGCCAGGCTTGCGGCGAGTTCGGCGACGCGCGCCTCCAGACGGTCCGGCGTGACAACTTCACCGATCAGATTCAGGCGCAGTGCCGTCGCCGCATCGTAGATTTCGCCGAGCAGCGACATGCGCAGCGCCGCCTCCAGCCCCATCACCCGCGGAAACAGCCAGGCACCGCCTTCGTCGGGCAGCAGGCCGGCGCGGCCGCTCGGGTCACCCAGGCGCGCGCTGCTGCTGGCGATGCGAAAGTCGCACATCAGCGCCAGGGCCAGGCCACCCGCGACGGCGTCGCCGTTGATCATTGAAATCGTCGGCTTGTCGAGCCGGTGCAGCGCCAGGTTCACGGCGTGCATGCTTTCGCGCATCTGCGCCGAGTGGCCGAGCACGCGCGCGTGCGCCTGCGCGAAGTCGGCAGCGTTGTGCAGGTTGCCCCCGGCGCAGAAGGCGTCGCCGGCGCCGGTCAGCACCAGCACCTTCAGCGCGTCGGCGCGCGTGAAGGCGTCAATCGCCTCGAGCAGCTCCGCGCACATCGCGACCGTGTAGGCATTCTTGTGCGCCGGATCGTTCAGCGTCAAGCGCGCGATGCCGTCGTCGCCGGCAACATAGAGGATGTGCTGGAAGCTCATCGCCGATCCTGGGTATTGCGGGTTTTGGGGCCGGGCGGTGCCAGCAGCGCGTTGGCACTGGCCACCATCTGCAAAACCAGCGATGCATAGAACTCGCCCAACTGAAGCGGCGAAAGGCGGCCGCGTGGCGAAAACCAGCGCGATACCGACACGCCGAGCGACAGCACCGTGATCGTCAGGAGGCGCGCTTCGTCGGCGCGAAACGCGCCGTGCGCGACGCCGCTTCGGATGCAATCGTCAAAGAGTTTTTCGGTCGCGTCGCGGATGCGGATCACCTTGCGCCGCTGCGCGGCGTCGAGCGCCTGGAATTCGAAGTTGGCCACATGCACCGCGGTATGCATCGACGCATGACACGCGACGTGCGTACGCACGAGGCTTTGCAATCGTTCCACCGGCGTGCCCTCGATGCGCGCCGCGTTCTCCAGCTCTTCGAGCACCCATTGGGCGACGATCAGCGCGATTGCATAAAGCAACTGCTGCTTCGAGCTGAAGTGCATGTACACCGCGGCCGGGCTCAATCCCGCCTTGGCGGCGATGTCGCGCGTCGTCGTCGCGTGAAAACCCACCTTGGCAAAGCTTTCAACTGCGGCGCAAAGCAGGCGGCAAATGGTTGCCGAAGCGACGCGGCGCTGGAAGAGCTCGGCGTGCGAGCGCGGCAGGCTTGTCGCTGCTGCCCCGACCGGCGCGATGAGCATTCGCGCAACCGACTTCCCGTTGCCCGGGCGCACCGGCGTCGCGCGCTTCACTCCCATGAAAACTCCCGCCTCCCGCCATCGATGCAGATCAAGGCCCCGGTCACGTAACCGGCGGGCACCGAGCACAGGAATGCGACGAGCGCCCCGACCTCAGCGGGAGTGCCGAGACGTTGCAGCGGACATTGACGGCGCACCGTCTCGAGAAACTGGGCCGGCAAGCCGGCGACCATGTCGGTTTCGATGAACCCCGGTGCGACCGTGTTCACAGTGATGCCGAACGGACCCAGCTCCTTCGCCGCCGTGCGACTGAAGCCGGCAACCGCGGCCTTCGCCGCGCTGTAGTTCGCGACACCGGGCCGGCCGCCCCCTGTGTGGTGCACCGACGACGTGTTGACGATGCGCCCCCAGCGCCTCTCTTTCA
>JBEBHW010000104.1:0-9048 GCA_040081145.1 Burkholderiaceae bacterium | reverse complement strand
CCGGGCGGCTTCTTGTTCGCGCGCTACCTCATCATGCCGCTGGCGGCGGTGACTCTGCTGTGCGCGCGCCACGGGTTGGCGTGGCCGCGGGTGACGCGCCGCGATTTGTTCGCCCTGCTCAAGCTGGGGCTGGCCGGCCACCTGTTGCACGTGGGCCTGGTGAGTTACGGCATCCACTGGTCGACGGCGTTTTCCAGCTCCTTGATCCTGGCGTGCGGCCCGGTCTTTACCTTGCTGATCCTGCGCTGGCACGGCATCGAACACCTCGGGCGCGGTCAGTTGCTCGGCGTGTCGGTGGCAGGGCTGGGCGTGCTGCTGTTCCTGTCGGACAAATTGCTGGGCGGCAGCTGGCAGGCGAGCCTGGGCGACTTGACCTTGATGGTCGCCGCATGGTTCTTTTCCTACTACACGGTGACTGCCAAGCCCTTGATCGAACGCTTCGGCGGCGTCACGGTTATGACTTACGCGACGCTGCTGGGCAGCGCGCCGGTCGTGCTGGTGAGCCTGCCCGCCGGCCTGGCGGTGAATTGGGCGCAGGTCAGTGCCGCCATCTGGGCCGGCACGCTGTGGGCGGTGCTGATTTCGGCGTTTCTCGGCTGGATGGTGTGGGGGTGGATCAATGCCGTGCGCGGCGTGGCACGCAGTGCGCCGCTGATGTACCTGATGCCCCCGGTGGCCGGCGTCGTCGCCTGGGGCCTGACCGGCGAGACTTTCACTGCGGCCAAACTCGCCGGTGCGGCAATTACCTTGGTCGGCGTCGCTCTGGCGCAGTTCACGTCGCGCGCGCCTCGCGACGCGGCGCTCGACACGGTTTTGGAGGCCGTCCGCGACGCGCCCGCGCCGGTGGACTGAGGCTGGGCGCACAGGGCGCGGCTCGCGCATGCGCTGCGTCGGCGAATTGCCGAGTCACCAAAGCGCGCAAAACCGTGTACGCTGGCTCGTCGTCCGGGCTTTGCGGGAAATTGACCCATGTCTCACACAAGTCTTTGCGCTGTCGTGCTGCTTGCGATGCTCGCGGCTTGTTCCAAGCCGGCCGACAACGTCAGCGCAGCAAAACCTGCCAGCGCCGCACAGCCAGCCAAAGTCGGAATCGCCTGGACGCACGCGGCGAGCGACGCCGACGTTGACGCCGCATTTGCCCAGGCCCGGCAAGACGGCAAGCCGCTGTTCCTCTACTGGGGTGCGAAGTGGTGCCCGCCGTGCAACCAGCTGAGTGCAACGCTGTTCAACCGCAACGATTTCATCGAACGCTCGCGCGCCTTTGCGCCCGTCTACATCGATGGCGACAGCCCCGGCGCGCAAAAACTGGGGAGCCGCTTCAAGGTTCGCGGCTACCCGACGATGGTGCTGTTCAATGCGCAAGGCACCGAAGTCACACGCTTGCCCGGCGAAGTCGACGCGCAGCAGTACACGCAGGTGCTGACTTTGTCGATGAATGCGCAGCGCCCGGTGACGGCGCTGCTCTCCGCTGCACGCGCCGACGGCAAAGGCCTGCGCGCGGACGATTGGCGGCTGCTCGCGTTCTATTCATGGGAGACGGATGAGCAGCAAGTCGTCACCAAAGGGGACTTGCCCGCGGTGCTCGCGCAAATCGCTGAGGCCTGCCCCGCCGAGCACACGGGCGCGTCGATCCGGCTGTTGCTCAAGGCGCTCGCCGCGACGGAAAAGGCAGGTTCGGCCGACGCCGTGAAGGCCGAGCGCGTATTGCGCGTTCTGGCCGACGCCGACGCGTCGCGCACCCACATGGACATGCTCGGCAACAATGCCGCCGACATCGTTCGCGCACTTGCGGCACCCGGCAGCGCGGCGCGCCCGCCGCTGCTTGCCGCGTTCGACGTCGCGCTGCGTAGGCTCGAAGCCGATTCGGCGTTGTCGCGCGCGGACCGCTTGACGGCGCTTTACGCCCGAGTCGAGTTGGCGCGAATCGACCAGCCCAAGGACAGGCCGCTGGCCCTGCCTGCCGCCCTGCTGGATCAGTTGCGCGAACACATCGCGCGCGCCGATCGCGAAATCGTCGACGGCTACGAACGCCAGGCGGTGATTCCCTTCGCCGGTTATGTGTTGCAGCAGGCCGGATTGCTCGATCAATCCGATGCCTTGCTGAGCGCCAACCTGAGCAAGAGCCATTCGCCCTATTACCTGATGTCGGAACTCGCGAGCAACGCGAAGAAGCGCGGCGACCACCAGGCGGCGTTGCGCTGGTCCGAGCAAGCGTTCGAGGCGAGCGTCGGCGCGGCGACGCGCCTGCAGTGGGGTGCGAGTTACATCGGCTCGCTCGTCGAACTCGCGCCGCACGACGAAGCGCGAATCGAGAAAGCTGCACTGCGCCTGTTCGACGAAGCGGCGGCGCAGCCCGACGCCTTCTTTGAGCGCAGCGCGCGCTCCTTGCAGCGCATCGGCAGCCGGCTTCAGGGCTGGAACAAGGGCGGCACGCACGCTGCAGTGCTCAAGCGCTTGCAGGTGCGCATCGACACCGTGTGCGCTGCATTGCCCGCGGCCGACGCGCAGCGCGCCGTGTGCGAAGGCTTGCTCAAGCCGGCCGCGATCAAAGGCGACGCGTGAGCACAGAGCCCAAGGCGGGCTCCGGCAAGGCGGCGCTGATCGTCGGCGCCGGTGACGCGACCGGAGGCGCCATCGCCCGGCGCTTCGCCCGCGAAGGCTTTGCCGTGTGCGCAACGCGCCGAACCGCGGCCAAGGTGCAGGCGCTCGTCGAGCAGATTTGCGCGCAAGGCGGGGTGGCGCATGGCTTTGCCTCTGACGCACGCGTGGAGGCCGAAGTGAGCACGCTGTTCGAACGGATCGAGCGCGAGATCGCGCCGCTCGACGTCGTTGTGTTCAACATCGGCGGCAATGTGCGCTTTGGCATCACCGAGACGACCGAGCGCGTTTATCGCAAAGTGTGGGAGATGGGCGCGCTCGCCGGTTTCCTCGTCGGCCGCGAAGCCGCGCGGGTGATGTTGCTGCGCGGCCGCGGCACGATCCTGTTCACCGGCGCCACGGCAAGCCTGCGCGGGGCGGCCGGCTTCGCGGCTTTTGCCGGTGCGAAACACGCGTTGCGCTCGCTCGCGCAAAGCATGGCACGCGAGCTTGGCCCGCAGGGCATTCATGTCGCGCATGTCATCATCGACGGCGCAATCGACACGCAGTTCATCGCCGAAAACTTCCCGCAGCGTTATGCGCTCAAGGCGCAAGACGGCATCCTGAACCCCGAGGCGATCGCGGAAAGCTACTGGCAATTGCACCTTCAGCACCGCAGCGCGTGGACGCATGAGCTCGACTTGCGGCCGTGGATGGAGAAATTTTGAGGAACACCCCATGACCCGCAGCGTCGAGTTCTTCTTCGACTTCGGCAGCCCCGCCAGCTACCTGGCGTCTACCCAGTTGCCGATGGTCGCCGCGCAGTGCGATGCGCAAATCGTCTGGCGGCCGATGCTGCTCGGCGGGGTGTTCAAAGCCACCGGCAATTCGAGCCCCGCGAGCGTGCCGGCCAAGGGGCGCTGGATGTTCGGCGACCTGGCGCGTTGGGCGAGGCGCTACGGCGTGGCGTTCGTGCACAACCCGCACTTCCCGGTGAATACGCTCACCTTGATGCGCATCGCCACGGGTTTGCAAATGGCGCGGCCGGCGGACTTTGAGAGTTACACCGAGTCGATGTTCGGCGCGATGTGGCGCGACGAGTGCAATTTGGGCGATCCGGCGCAACTAGCGGCGGAACTTGTTCGCAGCGGGCTCGACGCCGACGCCACGCTGGCCCTCGCGGCCCAATCCGACGTGAAGGCGCGGCTGATTGCAAACACCGAAGAGGCGGTGGCGCGCGGCGTCTTCGGTGCGCCGAGTTTCATCGTAGGTGACGACTTGTTCTTCGGTCAGGACCGGCTCGACTTCGTGCGTGAGGCGCTCGGATCGCGCCTCGCCGCGCCCCGTTAGACTGGCTGCCCCGCACGTTCACGCCACAACCCATGATTCTCGAAATCGCCGACATCCGCATCCCGCCCGGCAAGGGCAAGGAATTCAACGCTGCGATTCAGCTCGGGATTGAGACCGTCGCCTCGAAGACCAAGGGATTTCGCGGCTACAAGGTGAATCGCGGCATCGAGTCGCCGGACCGCTACATCTTGATGATTTATTGGGACACGCTGGAGAACCACACGGTGGACTTTCGCCAGGGCCCGCTTTTCGCGCAGTGGCGCGCGATCGTCGGCCCGTTCTTTGCCGTGCCCCCTGTGGTGGAGCACTTCGAACTGGTCGTCAAGTCGGCCTGAGCGCGGCGCTCCCGCTCAGGGGCCGAGCACGAGCTGGGTCTGCGTCACGACGGCGCACAGGCGGCCCTCGTCGGAGGTAATTCGGGTCTGCCACACCGACGTCGTCTTGCCGCGGTGCAGCGGCGTCGATTCGCCGGTGACGGTGCTGCCGACCCTGGCGCCGGCGATGAACTGCGTGCTCGAGTTCAGGGTCGTGGTGCGCCGGCCCGGCGGCAGGTTCAGGAATGTGCCGACGGCGCCGAGCGTGTCGGCAAACGCCATGAATGCGCCGCCGTGCAGCGTGTCGCCGGTGGTGCACAGATCGGGCCGCACGAGCATCGTGGCGACGACCCTGTCGGCTTCGGCTACGGTCAGCTCGACGCCCATCAAGCCGGGCAACAGGGGTTGCATGAGTTGCTGAATCGATGTGCACGTGTCCATGAAGGTCTCCTGTGCTTCGCGTTCACTGTTGCCACTCACCCCCCGGCATGATGCGCGAATTTAGCGACGAACGATATTTCCACCAATCTCGCTATCAATGCCGCTGCGGTCTACCGACCTCCGGTGACATCGAGGATCGTCCCGGTCGTGTAGCTCGCCGCATCGGACAGCAACCAGGCAATCGCCTGCGCCACTTCGTCGGCGCTGCCCGGGCGCTGCATCGGCACTTGCGGCGCCGCTTGCCGGGCGCGATCCGGCTGGCCCCCCGAAGCGTGAATCTCGGTGGCTATGATTCCGGGCCGCACCGCGTTCACGCGAATGCCTTCGGCGGCGACTTCCTTGGCCAGGCCGATCGTGAAACTGTCGATGGCGCCTTTCGCAGCCGCGTAGTCGACATACTGGCCGGCCGCACCCAGGCGCGCCGCGGCGGAAGACAAGTTGACGATCACCCCGCCGTGGCCGCCTCTCGCCGTGGACAGGCGCTGCACCGCCTCGCGTGCGCAGTAGAAGCTGCCGAACACGTTGATCGCGAACATGCGCTGCAGGCGCGCAACGCCAATTGCGTCGACGCGACTCGCCACGTCGATCACACCGGCGTTGTTCACCAGCGCGCCCAACGGCGGCAGTTCGGCGTCGATGCGTTCGAACAGGGTGTTCACCTGGGCGTTGTCGGCGACATCGGCGTGCAGCGCGAGCGCCGTGCCGCCGCCGGCGCGAATCGCAGCCACCACCCGCTGCGCGGCGGCGCCGTCGCTCGCGTAGTTCACGGCCACGGCCCAGCCGCCTCTGGCGCAGAGCCGAGCGGTGGCCGCGCCGATGCCGCGGCTTGCGCCGGTCACGAGAACGCTGCGCAGCCCGCGCTGGGAGCTATTCGTCATCGCTGTCTCTGCCTTCCGTGGCATCGCCGCGGGTGGCCAATTTCGCCTTGTCGTCCAGGCCCGGTTGCAGGGCTGCAACGCCTTCGAGGAAACGATCGACGTTGACCGGGCGCGCCAGGCGCAATGCCGGGGCAAACAAATGGCTCATGTACAACTCTTCGCCCCAGCGCTCGTTGCGCTGCACGTTGAACCACAAGGTCAAGATCACCGCCACCGCGGCGCCAGCGCACGCCGCCCAACGCATCAGGCGCGGCCGGGACAACTCTACCGCGAGCAGGTGGTAGTAGAGCGTGGCCGCGGCGACGCCGTAGGTGGCGATGAAACTGAAACTGCTGAGCCACGACCAGGACAACGCAAACGCCAGCACGCTGGGCAGATGCTCGACGACGAGCAAGACGACGCCGGCGAACAGAAACACCCGGAGGTGCCAGCCGAAGCGGGCCTGCCGCGTGAAGGTCTTGGACAGCAGCGACCACAGGCCACACCACACGGCAGCGATCGAGACCGCCGAGAGCAGCAACGCGGCGCTCGCGCGACCCAGCGCATCCGGGTCGGTGTCGAGGTAAGTGTTAAACATCAGCAGGGCAAGCAACACACACGCCGCCACGAGGCTGGGCACCCAGCGCCGGCTGCGCGTCGCCAACCCCGCCAGCGGCAGCTCGGCGGGCAACACCTCGGCTGCATTGCGCAGGCGCAGTCGGGTCCGGCCGACGGTCAGCTCGAGCGGTTCGGCGTCGGGCGGCCAGCGGTGCTCCTCGCCGGTGTGCAAGCGGCGCCGGCCGATTTGCACGCCGTTGCCCGTGGCATCGACGACGAGTTGCAGGCCGTCCTCGCTGGCCTGCACATGAAAGTGATGCGGCGCGACGAATGGGTCGGACAACACCATGTGGTTGTCCAGCGCGCGCCCCACACGCAGTGGCCAGCGCCGCACGACGACGGATGCGCGCGCCTGGCCGTCGCGGTCCAGGGTCTCGAGCAGCGCTACGGTGCCCATGCGTAGGACTCGAGGTAGTGGCGCGAGAGTTTCAAAGCGTTGGCGAAGCTCACGCCTTGTGCATCGAAGCGCCCCTGTACGCCGGCGTCGGCCTGGTCGAGCGTCGCAACGAGCACCGCCACGTCGTACAGACCAGCGAGCTTGCGATAGGCCCGCACACACGTGACGGCGCGCAGCGCCAGACCCGCGCGATCGACATAGTCCTCGTGGCAGGCCGGCTTGGTCTGGTGCTGCGCGCTCAGGCGACCAAACGCCTCGTTGCGAAAGCTCGACGAGTGGCGCGCCGCGAAGCGCAGTGCGCCGAGGCTCTTCCCGTCGTAGCTCTCGTGGCGCACGCTCAGCGCTCCGGTATTGAACTCGCCGACGAAGATGCGCGTGTCCATCACGCAGTCGGAGCGCTCCAGGTCCATGCCACCGGTGCGCGAGGGCTCGCTGCTGCCCCAGCAGCGCATGAAGCCGTCCGCAGGCACCGGAACGCGGTAGCGCACGTGCGTTGCCGGTTTGAAGCCTTGCGAGATGAAGCGCTCGGTGAGCGACTCCTGATGCTGCGTCAACTGCTCGCGCACCGCTGCATGCGCGGGCGTGTCCAGCGGCCGGGCACTGCGCCCGCGTTGCAGCAGCGCCGCCGCAAAGGTGGCGGGGACGAGAAAGCTGACCTGCTCGCCATCAACGCGGCGCGCCACGTTCACGCCGACCACATGGCCTTCCTGGTCCAGTGCCGGCCCGCCGCTCATGCCGCCGCTGAGCGCGCCGCCGAAGAAGATCTGCGGGTAGAAGCTGCGCTTGACCATGCCGTTGTAGTTGCCCTCGGTCACGGCAAATCCCACGTCGAGCGGATTCCCCAGCGAATAGATGCGCTCGCCTTGCCCCAAGGTGCGCGCTTCATCGCGAAACGCCAGCGCATCGAAGGAGCGAGTCGATGCGTCGCTCGCCTTGAGCAGCGCCAGGTCGTGCAGCACGTCGATTTGCAGGATGCGCACCGGCGCCTCGCGTCCGTCGGCAGTCACGTACACCAGGTCATGCCGGTCAGGTTTGAGGGCGGCTTCGCTGACGACGTGAAAGTTGGAAACGATCAGGCCATCGGTGGAGACGAAAAACCCCGACCCCACCGAAGTCTGGCTCGCGCGACCCTTCAGAACCGTGCGGATCTGCACGAGTTGCGAGCGCGCCTGTTCGTAGACCTTGCGCGCCGACAGTGATACGGAGGGCGCCGGCGCAGGTACGGCGCCCGCCGCGTCCGCGCCGGCCTGGCCCCAGGCCGCTGCAGTGCACAGTGTGGCGAGCAGGGTCGCGGCCCAGCGGGAAAGGTTCATCGAGCCGGATTTTACGGGGGGGCGCTTCCGCCGCCGCGGTCAAGCCGCCGTGCAGCAAGTCACGCGCAACCCTCGTGTGTCGCGCTGGAGAAATGCCTGGTCACAGACCTTAGTCGGCGCGACACGCACGGCGCCGCTGCGCGGGCACAGTCCGGGTCAGTCTGGAGAGTTGCCATGTCGTTTCGATTCAAGCCAATTCCGACGCTGTTCGTCAGCGCGATCAGCGCCATCCTGGTGGTGGCTTGCGCCAACGAGACTGAGGTTCGCGTGCCGCTGAGCGTCGAGTCCGCCACGCAATACGCCGCCACGGCGAGCGTCGTGGGCGCTGACGCGAGCACCGCACTCGACGCGACGCTGTCGATTGCGACACAACTCGTCCCGGGCACGACGAGCAAACTCCCCGCGGGTCGCCCGCGAGGCCTCGCGTCAAACCTCGGCTGCCCCGGTGGCGGCACGGCGACGATGACGATTGCCGGCGCGAGTGCGCAGGAGGAAAGCAACGGGCAGTTCGAGGCCAACGAGGCATACCAGATTGCGTTCATCGATTGCCGTGCCGCAGGTGGCGCTGCAACGCTGAACGGTGCAGTCACGCTGAGTGTTCTCGATGCGACGCGAAGCGCGACGGCGGTCGCGCTCTCGACGACGACGCTGAAAGCCGGATTGCCGCGTGGCGTCGTGTCCTTGATCGGCAGCGCCGAGCTGCAGCGCACCGTGGTGACAGGCGGTCGGGGCAGCCAGGCCACGACGCGGGTCACCGCGTCAAGCCTCGACATCACGACGGGCGTCCACGGCGGCAGCGGCAGCTTCACGCTGAGCCGTGTCGACTTGACGCGCCAGACCAGCACCACCACTGGCGCACCGCAGTCGGTGAGTTTTGGCGGCACGCTTGCGCTTGCCGGCGAGGTGGCGGGCCACAGCGTTGACTACAACGTCGCCACCCAACCCGGCGCCACTTTTGACGCGAATGGCCTGCCGATTCAAGGAAGGTGGGTGATCACCCTGGCGCACCATGTGGTCAAGCTCGCGGTCGCCGATGGCAACGTGACCATCGACATCGACGCAGGCAACGGCCCGGCAGTTGGATCGAGCTTCTCGCAGCCGCTGCTGGCGTTCGTCGCGGACGCCAGCTGATCGGCCGCGGCGCCCGCGACGCGCAGCACACGACCGGTTTGCTTTGTGCC
>JBEBHW010000799.1:0-1977 GCA_040081145.1 Burkholderiaceae bacterium | reverse complement strand
CGGTACGACGACTCGCGCGCCATCGTCACTGCCGGGAAATTGACTGCGTTGACGATTTCGCCATGCTCGAGGAAGCCGCGCAGCTGGTTCACCGCCATCAGCGCGCAGTTTTCTTCGGCCTCTGCAGTCGACGCGCCCAGGTGCGGCAAGGCGATGACACGATCAACGCCGTTGATCGCAGCGCTGGGAAAGTCGCACACGTAGGCAGCGAGGCGCTTGTCGGTGAGCGCTGCGAGGATCGCGGCTTCGTTCACGACGCCGTCGCGCGAGAAGTTCAGCAACACCGCCGAGGCGCGCATCTGGCCGATGTTGGCGGCGTTCACCAGGTCACGCGTCGCCTCGATGAGCGGCACGTGCAGCGTCACGAAATCGGCGTTGCGCAGCACCTCGGCGACGCTGGCGGCGCGCTTCACTTGCGCCGGCAGGCTCCAGGCGGCGTCGACCGTGATGTCGGGGTCGTAGCCGAACACGTCCATGCCGAGCTTGATGGCGGCGTCGGCGACGAGGCAGCCGATCTTGCCCAGACCAATGATCCCGAGGGTGTGGCCGGCCAGTTCGAACCCCGCGAAAGACTTCTTGCCGGCCTCGACGGCGCGCTCCATGTCGGGCGCGGCGGCGTCCAGGCTCGCCGTGAAGCGCAGCGCCGCAGGGAGCTGCCGCGCCGCCATCAGCATGCCGGCAAGCACCAGTTCCTTGACCGCGTTCGCGTTCGCGCCGGGGGTGTTGAACACCGCCACGCCGCGCTGGCTCAGCGCGGGAATCGGAATGTTGTTCGTGCCGGCGCCGGCGCGCGCAATCGCGACCACGCTCGGGGGAATCGCAAACGTGTGCAGATCCGCCGAGCGCAACAGGATCGCGTCAGGCTGCGCAGGCTCCTTGACGATGCGGTAGCGCTCGCTCGGCAAGCGCTTCAGGCCGCCGGGCGAAATCTGGTTCAGCACCAGCACTTCAAAGCGCTGCGTGCCGACCTCAGCCATGACTCGCCTCGAACTCCTGCATGTGCGCCACGAGCGCTTGCACGCCCTCGATGGGCATCGCGTTGTAGATCGACGCGCGCATCCCGCCCACCGAGCGGTGCCCCTTCAGCTGCACCATGCCGCGCGCCTGCGCGCCTTTGAGGAAGGCGTCGTCCAGCGCGGCGTCGCGCAGCTTGAACGGCACGTTCATGAGCGAGCGGCAGTCTTTCGCCACAGGGCTCGAATAGAACGACGTCTTGTCGAGATAGTCGTAGAGCAGCGCCGCCTTGGCGCGGTTGTGCTTTTCCATTGCAGGCAATCCGCCGCGCGCTTCGAGCCATTTGAAGACCAGCCCGGCGATGTAGATGCCGTAGGTGGGCGGGGTGTTGAGCATCGAGTCGTTTTCGGCCTGCTCCTTGTAGTTGAACGCGGAGGGCGTGAAGGGCAGGGCGCCGCCGAGCAAATCGTCGCGAACGATGACGATCGTCAAGCCCGCCGGGCCGATGTTCTTTTGTGCGCCGCCGTAGATCAGCCCGTATCGCGACACGTCGATCGGCTGCGACAGCAGGTTCGACGACATGTCGGCGACCAGCGGCACCTTGCCGACATCGGGCGTGAAGCCGTACTCGACGCCGCCTATCGTTTCGTTCGAGCAGATGTGCACGTAGGCCGCATCTCCATCGAGCTTCCAGGTGTCGCGCTTCGGAATGTGCGTGTAGCCGGCCTCTTTGGAACTCGCCGCGACGTTGACCTTGCAATAGCGCGCCGCCTCCTGGATCGACTTCTTCGACCACTCGCCGGTGTCGATGTAGTCCGCGCCGGTTTTGCCGCGCAACAGGTTCATCGGCACGATCGCGTTCTCGGCAATCGCGCCGCCTTGCATGAACAAGATTTTGTAGTTCGCCGGCACTGCGAGCAGCTTGCGCAGCAGCGTCTGCGCCTCGGCGTGGATGCCCATGAATTCCTTGCCGCGGTGGCTCATCTCCATCACCGACATTCCCGAGCCGTGCCAGTCGAGCAT
>JBEBHW010000798.1:0-1978 GCA_040081145.1 Burkholderiaceae bacterium | reverse complement strand
TTTGAGGCAGAGTGTGCGCTCAATCACTTCTGTGGCGGCCGGCCCGAAACGTAAGGAGAGGCCGCCGTTAGCACTCAACATGTCTGAGTGCTAGCAGACGAAGTATATAGGCCCGCGCATGGCGTATTCAAGGCCTCGCAGGGCGCCAAGTGACAATCCGGAATGCCCAATGGCCAGCCCCGCAGCCGCATCGCCCTGTATCTGGACCTGATCCGCTGGGATCGACCGGCGGGAACCTACCTGCTGCTCTGGCCCACCCTTTCGGCCTTGTGGTTCGCGGCGCGCGGCTTTCCCGGCTGGCATTTGCTGCTGGTGTTCATCCTCGGGACGTTCCTCATGCGCAGCGCCGGATGCGCACTCAACGACGTCGCCGACCGCAACTTTGACAAGCACGTCAAACGCACTGCACAGCGCCCTGTCACGAGTGGTGCAGTCAGCGTCAAAGAGGCACTGCGGTTGGCTGCGCTGCTCGCGCTGCTGGCCTTTGGCCTGGTCCTGACCACGAATGCGTCAGCGGTCGCCTGGAGCGTCGTGGCCCTTGCGGTGAGCGCGATCTACCCCTTCACGAAGCGATTCTTCGCGATGCCGCAGGCCGTGCTGGGCGTGGCGTTCAGCTTCGGCATTCCGATGGCGTTCGCCGCGGTCCGCGGCAATCACACTTGGGCACTCGCGGAAATCGCCTCTGCCGTTGCGCCGCTTGCGTGGTGGCTGCTCCTGGGGAACATGTTTTGGGTGCTTGCCTACGACACCGAATACGCGATGGTCGACCGCGATGACGACTTGAAGCTCGGCATCCGCACCTCAGCGATCACGCTCGGGCGCTTCGACGTCGCCGTCGTGATGCTTGGGTACGTGCTGTACGTCGCGTTGTGGGCATGGCTCGGCGCGCACGAGGGTCTGGGATGGCTCTACGCGAGCGCCATCGTGATCGCAGGCTTGATCACCGCCTGGCACTTCACCTTGATCCGCGCCCGCAGCCGTGAGGGGTGCTTTCGCGCATTTCGCCTGAATCATTGGATCGGTTTCACCGTCTTCTGCGGTGTAGTGCTGGACTACGCGGTGGCCGGCGCAGCGCAGCGGTAGTCAGGGATACAGGCCCCGCTCCTGGCGCGCGAGCAAGATGCGCTCGCAGGCCACCGCAAATGTCGCGGTACGCAGACTGATCTTGTGATGCTTCGCCGTGTCCCAGATCTTGCGCAAGGCCTCGACCATGATCTTGTCCAAGCGCGCGTTGATTTCGTCTTCGCTCCAGAAAAAACTGCTGAAATCCTGCACCCATTCGAAGTAGCTGACCGTCACGCCGCCGGCGTTGCAGATGACGTCAGGCATGACCAGGATTCCCCGGTCGGCAAATACGTCGTCGGCCTCGGGCAGCGTGGGGCCATTGGCACCCTCGAGAATCAGCTTGGCCTTGATGCGGTTCGCGCGACGCGGGTCGATCTGGCCTTCGAGCGCCGCCGGAATCAGGATGTCGCAATCGACGTCCCAGAATGCTTCGTCGTCGATGCGCTCGCCGTCAGCGTGCTGCCCGATGCCGCCGGTCTGCTTGATCGTCGCGTTGACCTTGGCGATGTCAAAGCCCTTGGCGTTGACCCGCGAACCCGTGTGGTCCTGCATCGCGACGAGCTTCCCACCGGCGCCGACAAACAGTTCCGCGGCGGTGGCGCCCACATTGCCCATGCCTTGCACGGCGATGCGCGCGCCGTTCAAGTTCATGCCGATCGCCAAAGCCGCTTCGCGGCCGGTGATGAACACGCCGCGCCCCGTCGCCTTGACGCGGCCGAGCGACCCGCCAAGGTGGATCGGCTTGCCGGTGACGACGCCGGTCGCGGTAGCACCGGTATTCATCGAATAGGTGTCCATCATCCACGCCATGATTTGCGCGTTCGTGTTCACATCCGGAGCGGGAATGTCGGTTTGCGGACCGATGATGATGCCGATCTCGCTCGTGTAGCGCCGCGTCATGCGCTCGAGCTCC
>JBEBHW010000103.1:0-9102 GCA_040081145.1 Burkholderiaceae bacterium | reverse complement strand
AGCGGGACCAGATTGAGCGCGAGGGCGAACAGCAGCGACAGCCAGATGGTCCACGAGTTGACCGGCACCAACAGTTGATCGTCGCTGCGCGGGAACATCAGCGCCACGCTCCTGCACAAATCTCGAGACGAAAGGGCATCATTTGCGAGTGCCGCGTCGGCCCTTGGCGACGGTCGCTTCGGTGGGTGTCGTATCGGGTCGTGGTGGCATTTGCACGCCGACCGGCTCCAGCACGAGCACGTGGCGTACGCCATCGAGCACGACGGACGGCGTGAGCGCGATCCGGGCGAAGCCGGACTCCAGCTTGCGGTCGACGAGCGCGACCACCGCCACCGGCAATCCCGGCGGGTAAATTCCGTCAACGCCCGAGGTCAGCAATCTGTCGCCCACCTGCACATCGGCGTTGCCGGCGACAAAACGCAACTCGAGTCCGCCGAGTCCGCCAAAGGCGGCGCTGCGTGCCTGGCTGCGCTCGTTGAGCACGGGGATCGCTGCGTCTTTGTCGGTCAATAGCGTGACTTCGCTGGACAACGGGTAGGCCCGCGTCACCTGGCCGAACACCCCATGCTCAGTGATCACAGGCGAGGCCAAGACGACGCCATGCGTGGCCCCGCGATCGATGATGACTTTGCGGGTGAACGGGTCGCTGGCTTCGTAGAGAACTTGTGCGGGATGCGATCGAACGTTCAGGCCCGGCCGCAAATCGATCAGGCCACGCAGCCGAGAATTTTCCGCTTCGAGCTGTTCGACACGCTGCGATCGTTCGGCTTGGCGCGCCAATTCCAGACGCGCCGCGCGTTCACGCTCCAGCGCCTGCTGCAGGCCGACAAAGTATTCGCTGGCGTGTTGCCCGAGTTGCACCGGCGCCAAGAGGGCGCGTTGCACCGGGTGCAGGACCACCGCCAGCGCGGCGCGCAACGGTTGCGTGATCTGCAGCCGCGTATCGGCAATCATGAGGAACAGCGCGAGCGCTGCAAAAAAACTCAGCTTCGATAGCGCCGATGGACCCTGGCGAAAGAAGGGCGGCGGCGCATTGTCAAGAGTACCCTGGGACATCGGCGTCAGCCCTCGGTGCGGGCAATGAGTAGCGTCGCTTCTTCACAACCGTGCGGGCGACGTTGCAGTGAGGTTCGAGGCTGCAAGCCCGTTCTGCCCTACTCCGAGGTGAAAATTCCGCCGAGGCGCTCCATGCGCTCGAGCGCCATGCCGCAGCCGCGCACGACACACGTCAGCGGATCCTCGGCCACCAGCACGGGCAGGCCGGTTTCTTCGGCAAGCAGCCGGTCCAGGTCGCGCAACAAGGCGCCACCGCCGGTCAGCATCATGCCGCGCTCGGCAATGTCTGCGCCGAGTTCGGGCGGCGTCTGTTCCAGGGCATTCTTCACGCTGGAGACGACCTGGTTGAGCGGATCGGTCAGCGCTTCAAGCACTTCATTGCTGCTGATCGTGAAGCTTCTGGGCACCCCCTCGCTGAGGTTGCGGCCCTTGACTTCCATCTCCTTGACCTCGGAGCCAGGGAACGCGCTGCCGATGCTCTTCTTGATGCTTTCTGCGGTCGGCTCGCCGATCAACATGCCGTAGTTGCGCCGGATGTAGTTGATGATGGCCTCGTCGAACTTGTCGCCACCTACGCGAACGCTGCCCTTGTAGACCATGCCGCCCAGGCTGATGACGCCGACTTCGGTGGTGCCCCCGCCGATGTCGACGACCATCGAACCATTCGCCTCGCTCACCGGCAGGCCGGCCCCGATCGCTGCCGCCATCGGCTCTTCGATCAGGTAAACCTCGGACGCGCCGGCGCCGAGCGCAGATTCGCGAATCGCGCGGCGCTCGACTTGCGTCGAGCCGCAGGGCACGCAGATGATGATTCTCGGGCTCGGCCGAAAAATCGAGCGCGGGTGCACCATCTTGATGAACTGCTTGAGCATCTGCTCGGTCACCGTGAAGTCGGCGATCACGCCGTCTTTCATCGGGCGTATCGCTTCGATGTTGCCGGGGACCTTGCCGAGCATCGCCTTGGCTTCCGTGCCCACCGCCTGGATCGTCTTCTTGCCGTGCGGCCCGCCTTCGTGCCGGATCGCCACGACCGATGGTTCGTCGAGCACGATGCCTTTGCCGCGAACGTAGATCAGCGTATTGGCTGTCCCGAGATCGATGGCAAGGTCTGTCGAAAAGTGGCGCCGAAAGGATGCAAACATGGTGCGGGCGATTGGGCGACTGGTCGGGCCGCCCGGGTCGTGCGGGCCGCACCATTGCGATTGCGTGAATCCCCGCGGCAGGCTGCAAATCAACGACTTGCCGGAGCCGCAAGGGCCTGTGGATAACCGGGGATAATACCGCAACCCCTGCGTCGGATTCGACTGCAAAGCCCCATCTAACCGGCCTTTTCCATGGCATTGACAGCGCTGGACGTTGCCCGCATTGCGCACCTCGCGCGTCTGGACCTGCATGACAGCGAACGTGCCGCCATGCTCGAGCAGCTCAACGGCTTCTTCGGAATCGTCGAGCAGATGAGTGCAGTGGACACGAGCGGCGTCGAACCGCTCTTCACGCCACTGTCGGCGGTGCAGGAAATGGGCTTGCGCCTGCGTCCCGACAGCGTCACCGAGACCGATACGCGCGAGGCCAATCAACGCAGCGCCCCTGCGGTGGCGCAAGGCCTGTACCTCGTGCCCAAGGTGATCGAGTGAGTTCATTGCACGAACAGGGAGTGCATGAACTCGCCGAAGCCTTGAACTCACGTCGAATCAGCAGCGTCGAAATTACCGAACATCTTCTCGCGCGCATGCAAGCCCACACTTCGCTGGGAGTCATCCTGCACCTCGACGCCGAAGTCTCGCTCGCGCAGGCCCGTGCGGCCGACGCGCGCCGCGCCCAAGGCGCAAGCGGTCCACTCCTGGGCGTTCCGTTGGCGCACAAAGACATCTTCGTGACGCGTGACATGCCCAGCACAGCGGGCTCGAAAATGCTCCAAGGCTACGCCAGCCCGTTTGACGCGACCATCGTCGCGAAGCTTGCCGACGCCGGCGCGGTGATGCTGGGCAAGCTCAACTGCGATGAATTCGCGATGGGCTCAGGCAATCAGAATTCCGCGTACGGGCCGGTCCGCAATCCATGGGACGTGACGCGTGTTCCGGGTGGATCGTCAGGAGGCTCCGCAGCGGCTGTGGCAGCGCGGCTGATGCCCGCAGCAACCGGCAGCGACACGGGCGGCTCGATTCGCCAGCCCGCGAGCTTTACCGGCGTCACCGGTATCAAGCCGACCTACGGCGTGTGCTCGCGCTACGGCATGATCGCCTTCGCGTCGAGCCTGGACCAGGCCGGCCCGCTGGCGCGCAGTGCCCAGGACTGCGCGCTGCTGCTCGGCGCGATGAGCGGCTTCGATGAGCGCGACTCGACCAGCGTGCAGCGCACCGCGCAAGACTTTCACGGTCAGATGCTTGCGCCGCGTGTCGGCGCGAGCGCCTCTCAGCCCTTGAAGGGTTTGCGCATCGGCCTGCCTCGGGAATTTTTCCCGCGGGCACTCGCCGATGACGTGGCCGGCGCGGTGCGTGCGGCGCTGCGCGAATTCGAGCGACTCGGGGCAACCTTGGTGGACGTGAGCCTGCCGCGCACCGAGTTGTCGATCCCCGTCTACTACATCATTGCGCCTGCCGAAGCGAGCTCGAACCTGAGCCGCTACGACGGCGTGCGCTACGGCTATCGCGCGCCCGACCCGCAAGACTTGCTCGATCTGTACAAGAAGAGCCGAAGCGCCGGCTTTGGCGCCGAAGTGAAACGCCGCATCATGATCGGCACCTACGTCCTGAGCCACGGCTACTATGACGCCTATTACCTCCAGGCGCAGAAGCTGCGCCGCATGATCGCCGACGACTTCCAGACATGTTTCCAGGTCTGCGATGTGATTGCCGGCCCGGTGGCCCCCACGGTGGCATGGAAGCTGGGTGCGAAAGACGAGGACCCGGTGGCCAGCTATTTGGCAGACATCTTCACCTTGCCGGCAAGCCTGGCCGGCCTGCCCGGGATGAGCGTCCCCGCAGGAACCGGGGAAGGCGGCATGCCGGTGGGGCTGCAATTGATCGCCGACTATTTTCAGGAGGGCAGGCTGCTGCACGCTGCGCACGCCTTTCAGCAGGCGACCGACTGGCACGCCAAAGTTCCCACGGGGTTCTGATCCGATGCGCAGCACTGCCCCTTTGATTCGCGGGTTTGAAGTCGTCATCGGCATCGAAACGCACGTTCAACTGGCGACGCGCTCGAAAATTTTCAGTGGCGCGTCTACAGCGTTCGGTGCCGAACCGAACCGGCAAGCCTGCGCCGTCGACTTGGCGCTTCCGGGCACGCTGCCGGTCATGAACCGGGCCGCAGTGGAGTTGGCGATCCGCTTTGGCCTCGCAGTGGGCGCGAAGATTGCGCCACTGTCGATCTTCGCGCGCAAGAACTACTTCTATCCCGACTTGCCCAAGGGCTACCAGATCAGCCAGTACGAAACGCCGGTTGTGCAGGGTGGCGCGCTCGACTTTTCGTGGGAAGGGCAGACTCGCAGCGTGCGACTGACGCGCGCGCACCTCGAAGAAGACGCCGGCAAATCACTTCATGAGGCATTCGAGGGCCAGTCCGGGATCGACTTGAACCGGGCCGGCACGCCACTGCTCGAAGTCGTCACCGAGCCTGACATGCGCTCGAGCCTCGAAGCCGCCGCCTATGCGCGGGCGCTGCATGCCTTGGTCGTCTGGCTGCGCATTTGCGACGGCAACATGCAGGAGGGCAGTTTCCGCTGCGACGCCAACGTCTCGGTGCGCCGCCCCGGTGCGCCGTATGGGACGCGGCGCGAAATCAAGAACCTGAACAGCTTCAAGTTTCTCCAGCAGGCGGTGGATTTTGAAGTCCAGTGGCAAATCGATCTGCTTGAAGACGGCGGGCAGGTGCAGCAGGCCACGGTTTTGTTCAACGCGGCGACCGGCGAGACACGCGCGATGCGCAGCAAGGAAGACGCGCATGACTACCGCTATTTCCCGGACCCGGACCTGCCGCCGTTGGTGATCGCGCCCGAGTGGGTCGCCCGCGTGCGTGCGGCGCTGCCCGAATTGCCGGAAGACCTGAAGCGCCGTGTGCAGCGGGACTACGGCGTGACGGCAGAAGTTGCGGCGGCGCTGGCGCAAAGCCAAGCCTTCGCCGCGTATTTCGAAGCTGCGGCCAAGGCCTGCGGGCAGCCCCAGCGCGTCGCGAACTGGCTGGCGGGCGAGGTGGCGCGGCGCCTCAACGCGGAAGGCTCGAGCATCGAGGCGTGCAAGGTGACGCCCTTCCAGTTGGCGTCGATGATTGGGCGAATTGCTGACGGCAGTTTGTCCAACAGCGCGGCGCGGCAAGTGTTCGAGGCTCTGTGGGCCGACCCCAGCCGCGACGTCGCTGCGCTGATCGACGTGCTCGACGCATCGCATGAGGGCGAAGCCGATGAGCTCGCGAAACTGATCGAGGCGGTGCTTGCAGAGAACCCAAAGTCGGTTGCCGAGTTTCGCGCCGGCAAGGAAAAGGCGTTCAATGCCCTCGTGGGTCAGGTGATGAAGGCCAGCCGGGGCAAGGCCGAGCCGTCGCGGGTCGGTGACTTGCTGCGCTTGCGTCTGGCCGATTCAGGCTGAAGGGCGCCAGGGCGCCATAGCAAGTGTCAATTGGACGCCGTCTTGCGTGGCGCCGATGCGCCGGTGCTCACCGAGGTGGCCGTCGAGACGGGAACCACGCCGGCTGAGCTGGGTGATGCGCCGGCCCAAATGCGTCTCAGGCGTTCGAGTTCAGTGTCGAAGTTCGCGTTGATCCGAACAATCTCTTCCTGCTGGTTCTGCAACAGCGAACGCTGTGCGTCGACTGCAGCGTCGTTGGCGTCGAGCAACTGCCTTAGTTTGGGCGGGAGCGCCTTGCCGACGTAAAACTCCGACTCGTCGGTCAGCGGCTTGCGCTCCACCGCCAAGGCGGTGATTCGGGCCTCAGAAATTCGCACGGCACGACGCGCGTCGTTCAGCGCAACCTCGCGCGCTGCGTGATGGGCGGCTTCACTGGGGAAGCGAGAGACGAGGATCCGGTCGCGCCGGATTTCGTCCTTCTTGGTCACGCGTTTCGCGTGCTCGGTGCGCTCCAGAGACTCGGCAGCGCTTCGCTCCTCGCTCGTCATCGAAGGCGGGATGACGCGCTTGGTCGAACCGTCCGGGTTCAGCTGGCGTTGCTCGCGATCGGTGCACGCGGCAATCGGGCGATCGGAGGTGAGGCGCTTGCCGGCGGAATCGATGCACTGGTAGATCGACGCGCCCGCCCAGGCCGCGGCGGCGGGCGACAGGCACAGGCTGCAAGCAATCGTCCAGGCCGCCGCGCGTTGGTTCATTCCGATCACACTCCGTAGCGTTCCCTGTATGCGATGACCCGAGGCAAGTGCTCGCGCAGCGTCGCATCGGAATTCGAATCCAAGTATTGCAGCAAGTCGGCGAGCGTCGCAACCGCAGCCACCTGCAAGTGCAACCGGCTTGTGACGAACTGCACTGCCGACTGGACGCCGTCGACGCCGCCATCGGCGCTGCGCTCCTGGCGGTCCAGCGCGACGGCAACGCCGACCGCCTTGCCCCCAGCCGAATGGATGAGCGATATCGCTTCGCGCACCGACGTGCCGGCCGAGATCACGTCGTCGATGATCAGCACGCGTCCGGCAACGGGTGCTCCCACCACCGTACCGCCTTCGCCATGGTCTTTGGCCTCTTTGCGGTTGTAGGCGAAGGGCAGGTTGTGGCCGCAGCGCGCCGATTCCACCGCGACTGCTGCGGCGAGTGCGATGCCCTTGTAGGCGGGGCCGAACAGCATGTCGAATTTCAAGCCACCGGCAGCGACTCGACGTACATAGAATTGCGCGAGGCGGCCCAACTTGGTGCCGTCGTCGAAGTGGCCGGCGTTGAAGAAGTAGGGTGACAGCCGGCCTGCCTTGGTCTTGAACTCACCGAACCGAAGCGCGCCCGAGCCGATGGCGAACTTCACGAACTCCTGCGCCAAGGGGTCTGGCGATGCGCTGGCGGGCATGAGAAACGAAGAAAGTCGAGGATTCCGGTGTTTCGCCTGGTTACGTTGAACCTGAACGGGATTCGATCCGCAGCAGCGAAGGGCTTCGAGGCCTGGGTGGCGAGTGTCGATGCGAATTGTATGGGCGTTCAAGAGCTCAAGGCCCAGGCCGACGACGTGTTGGGCCGCTTCACCGATGTGGCTGGCATGAAGGGCCATTTCCATTTTGCGCAAAAGAAGGGCTACTCGGGCGTAGCGATGTTTGCACGTGATGTGCCCAGCAGCGTCGTCACGGGATTGGGTTCGCGGGAATTCGACGCCGAGGGCCGCTACGTCGAACTGCGCTTTGACAAACCGCAACGCAAGCACCTGCCGCGATTCAGCGTAATCAGCTGCTACTTTCCGAGTGGCTCCAGCGGAGAGGGTCGCCAGGCGGCGAAATTCCGCTTCCTCGCAAGAATGACGCGGCACTTGAAGAAGCTGCGTGCTGAGCGCGAATTCATTCTGGTCGGCGATGTGAACATCGCGCACAAGGAGATCGACCTGAAGAACTGGAAGGGCAATCAGAAGAACAGCGGCTTCACTCCGGAAGAACGCGCTTGGATGACGCACACGCTGGACCAGGTCGGAATGGTCGATGTGTTTCGCACGCTCAATCCGCTCCCGGAGCAGTACACGTGGTGGAGCAACCGTGGCCAGGCGCGTGCCAAGAACGTCGGCTGGCGCCTCGACTACCAGCTGGCCACACCGTGCGTCGCGTCGACCGCTCGGCGAGAACACATCTATCTTGCTGAGCGGTTCAGCGACCACGCGCCGGTGGTCATCGACTACGACTTCGTTCTCTGAACGTCAGCGTTGGCCCAGCGGCGCGCTGCCCGTCGTCAACGGGGCCGGCAACGTCGGGCCGGGTTCTTCGCCTTCGGCGACTTCGCTGAGCAAGGCGGCGGCGCTGCGAATCAACGGCCAGGCCAGCGTGGCGCCGGTGCCGTCGGTGCTCTGCATGCCGATTTCCAGCAACGCCGCCGCGTTCAAGGCGTCGAGCACATGGTCCAGGCCCTGATGCGCATGGCTGCGCGAGAACACGCTGTAGTCGGCAACTGCGGGGGCGATTCGCGTCGCCACCATCAACGCTGCGCACGCCGGAACACCGTCAACAATCACCAAGTGGCGCTTGCTTCCTGCGACGAGCATCACGCCCACCATCACGGCGATTTCGAAGCCGCCAAACGCGGCAAGCACTTCGACGGGATCCGTCACGTCCTTGTGCCGCGTCTGGGCGCCTTGCAAGACCACCAGGAGGTGGGCCAGTTCATCCTGGCGCATCGGACCGCCCGAGATCAGCATGTCACGCAGACCCAGGCCAGCCAGGCGTGACATCACGAGCGCGGCGCTCTCGTGTGAACCCACACCGATTCCAGCGCAGGCGATGGCGTTGCCGGGCAACGAATCGGCGATTTCCATGCCTGCGCGAATAGCGGCATGGGCGTTCGCCAACGACATGGCGGCCGTGACGCGCGAATTGCGCGTGCCGTGGGCGATCTTGCGGGCCAACAGGCGAGGGTGTGGCGCCACGGGCTCGGCCACGCCGCAATCCACGACGGACAACTCCAGTCCTTGAATCTGCGCAAACACCGACAGCGGCAGTTTCGAGGCCATCAAGTTGCCCACGACTTTCGCTGTTGAAGCCTTGCCGGGGTCACCGATTCCGTCAACGGCCAGCCCATGGTCAGCGGCGAACACGGCAATCTGCGGCGCGCGGAAGCGCGGCTTGAGGGAGTTCTGAATCAGCCCCAGGCGAACTGCGAGGGGCTCGAGTTGGCCCAGGCTGCCGGCGGCTTCCGCGCGCCGTTTGAGCTTGTCGCGCAGCGCCTGCTCGAGCGGCGCATTTTGAGTGGGTGAAATGATGGAACGATTGACCGACATGGGTGGTGGGCTCGACGCAACAAATCCGCCGCAAAAACCTGGGCCGAAACCGGAGTGCGCGTGTGGTCGGGCAGATCAGCGAAGGAACAGATGGTAGACCGGGTTGTCTGTCTCGTCGGTGCAGGGATACGCGAGGCCTCGCAG
>JBEBHW010000102.1:0-9171 GCA_040081145.1 Burkholderiaceae bacterium | reverse complement strand
TCTGCGCCCCGTGTTGGCGCAATTCCAGCTTCCGCTGCCGCTGCTGACCGACTTGCTCAGCGCGTTCGAGCAAGACGTTCGGCAGCCCGGGTATGCGGACCGCGATGAACTGCTCGACTACTGCCGCCGCTCGGCGAACCCGGTGGGGCGCTTGATGCTACATCTGTACGGCATCGACGACGAACTCGCGCTGACGCGCTCCGACTCGATCTGCACGGCGCTGCAACTCGCCAACTTCTGGCAAGACCTGGGCGTCGACATTGCGCGCGGTCGCTACTACGTGCCGGACAAAGACTGCAGGCGTCACGGCGCCCCGGTGCAATCGCAGTGGGAGCGCCGCGACACGCCGGTGTCGCGCGCCATCGTGCGCGATCTCGTTCAATGGGCCAGAACGCTCATGCAGCGCGGTGCGCCGCTCGTGCACCAGGTCGAAGGCCGGGCCGGGTGGGAGTTGCGCCTGGTCGTTCAAGGGGGCTTGCGAATTCTGCAGAAGGTTGACGCCCTGCAAGGCGCAACGCTTCAAAGTCGGCCGGTGCTGCGTGCCGCAGACGGCGCGCTGCTGCTCTGGCGCGCCCTGCAAATGCGCCCCGCGGGCACGGTTGCAGCGGCCGGCTGCCCATGACCCCCGCCGCTTACGTGCAGCAACGCGCCGCCCAAAGCGGCTCGAGCTTCTACTACGCGTTCTTGTTCCTGCCGCCGCCGCAACGCGCGGCGATCACGGCGTTTTACGCGTTCTGCCGCGAAGTCGACGATGTCGTCGATGAGGTCGAGGACCCGGGTGTGGCACGCAGCAAACTCGCGTGGTGGCGCAGCGAAGTGGCAGCCAGCTTTTCCGGCGGAGCCAGCCACCCTGTCACGCAGGCACTGATGCCGCACACGGCGCCCCACGGCATCGAGGCCAGGCACCTGAATGCCGTGATCGACGGCTGTCAGATGGACCTGGACCAGTCGCGTTACCTCGACTTCATGGCTCTGGAACGGTATTGCCACCTCGTCGCTGGAATCGTCGGCGAAGTCGCCTCCAGCATCTTCGGTCGCACCCAAGCGAGCACGCTCGAGTACGCGCACAAGCTCGGTGTCGCGATGCAGCTCACCAACATCATCCGCGACGTCGGCGACGACGCGCGGCGCGGCCGCATCTACCTGCCGATGGCCGAGCTCAAACAGTTCGACGTGAGAGCGCACGAAGTGATCTCGCGCAATACCAGCGACAGGTTTGTCGCCCTGATGCAGTTCCAGGCGCAGCGGGCGCACAGCACTTACGAAGACGCCCTGGCCCTGCTCGCCCCCGAAGACCGCAACGCGCAAAAACCGGGGCTGATGATGGCCAACATCTATCGCACGCTGCTGCGCGAAATCGAGGCCGACCGCTTCAACGTGCTGCACCAGCGCACGTCGCTGACGCCGATTCGCAAACTCTGGATCGCGGCGCGCACGCATTGGCAGGCCCGCTGAGAGCGATGCCTCAAGCTCGACGGATTGCGGTCATCGGCGCCGGTTGGGCCGGCTTGGCCGCGGCCGTGGAAGCAACCCGCCGCGGCCACCAGGTGACGCTGTTCGAGATGGCCAAACACTGCGGCGGACGCGCCCGAAGCGTCGATATCGACGGTTTGCTGCTCGACAACGGCCAGCACATCATGATCGGTGCGTACAGCGAGTCGCTCCGACTGATGCGGCTCGTCGCGGCGAATCCCGACGAATTGCTGCTGCGCACTCCGCTGACACTGCGCGACGCCGCCGGCAAGGGCCTGACGCTGCGGCCCGGGCCGGCGCTGCTGGCCCTCGCGTTGGCGGTCGCCCGGCATCCCACCTGGACGGCGGGCAGCAAGCTGATGCTCGCGGTCGAAGCTGCACGCTGGGCGCTGGCACGTTTTCAGTGTGCCGAAACCCTGAACGTGGCCGCGCTCACGGCACGCCTGCCGGCCGATATCCGCCGCGAACTGATCGATCCACTGTGCATCGCCGCGTTGAACACGCCGTCGGACCAGGCCAGCGCCAGCGTCTTCCTGCGCGTGCTGCGTGACGCCTTGTTCGCTGCGCCAGGTTCGTCGGACCTGCTGCTGCCCAGAGTCGGCCTCAGCGAAGCGTTTCCGGCGCCGGCGCTGCGCTGGCTGCGCGACCAGGGTGCCGCTGTCTTCACGTCGACGCGAATCGACGCGCTTCACCCGGTCGGCGCATCCTGGTCGATGCAGGGCCAGCGCTTCGATCGTGTCGTGCTCGCGACGACGTCGTCAGAGGCCGCGCGCCTGGCCGAGCCCCACACGCCGCATTGGGCCGCGATCGCCCGACGCTTGCCCTTCGAGCCGATCATGACCGTATACCTCCGGTGCGAAGGAGCGCGCCTGCCGTTTCCCATGCTCGCCTTGGACGCCGACGCCGACCGGCCCGCGCAGTTTGTATTCGATCGGGGTCAGCTGGGCGGCCCTTCGGGGTTGTTGGCGTTTGTCATCAGCGGCGCGAGCAACTGGGTCGAGCGCGGTACCGCGGCAGCGATTCAGGCGTGCATGGCGCAAGCGGCAGAGATACTGCCGCGAGGACCGGTCCCGAATTTGCAACCGGTCCAAGTGCTGACCGAGAAACGCGCAACGTTTCGTTGTGTCGCGCGACTCGAGCGCCCGCCGACGCATGTTGCCTCCCACCTGGTCGCCGCGGGGGACTATGTCGCCGGACCCTACCCGGCAACGCTGGAAGGGTCGGTGCGCAGCGGCGTGGCTGCGGTGCATGAACTGGGCTGAGGCGGACTGAGCAGTCATGGCAGCACCGCGCACTACAGTTGCCCCAAGGCGGTTCGCAATCAACTTCGGATGACGAGAGTTTGTCGCATGAATTCAACGCATGAAAAGTCCCCCACCATCCAGGTGCTCGAGCGAACCTTCGCGCTGCTGGACCTGCTCGCATCGCACCAGGAGCCGGTGCCGCTGAAAGTCATCAGCGCGAAGACCGGCCTGCACCCGTCGACGGCGCATCGCATCCTGAACGACCTGACGATCGGCCGTTTCGTGGACCGGCCCGAGGTCGGGAGCTACCGCCTGGGAATGCGCTTGCTCGAGCTCGGCAATCTGGTCAAGGCGCGGCTGGACGTTCGCGACGCCGCGCTCGCACCGATGCGCGAGCTGCACCGCCTCACCCATCAGCCGGTGAATCTCTCGATGCGCCAGGGCGACGAGATCACCTACATCGAGCGCGCCTTCAGCGAGCGATCCGGCATGCAAGTGGTGCGCGCGATCGGCGGGCGCGCGCCCCTGCACCTCACGTCGGTGGGCAAACTGTTTCTTGCAGAGGACGACTCGCAGCGCGTGCGCGCCTACGCGACGCGCACCGGGCTGGCCGGCCACACGCGCAACAGCATCACGAACGTCGGTGCGCTCGAGCGAGAACTCGCCCGCGTCAAGCGCGACGGGACGGCTCGCGACAACGAGGAACTGGAAGTGGGGGTGCGCTGCATGGCGGCGGGAATCGTCGATGACCAGGGCAAGTTGATTGCCGGCCTATCGATCTCCGCCCCTGCGGACCGGCTCGACGAAGCGTGGCTCGAACGTTTGAAGGCGACTGCTGCGCAGATCTCCGCGTCCCTTGGCCACTCCGGCGCGTGAGCAACTGCTCGCGGCTCGACTCGAGAGCGCCCCCAGGCCGAGGACTACGTCGTCCGCCCTCCGAGGGGGCTTCACCAGCCCGGCAAAGCCGGACCTCCTCAGGAGGTGAGTCGTACGCCCGCGGGTGCCGAAGTCGCCGTCGGCAAAGTCAGCATGAGCCAGCGACGCACCCGCTCGGCGTCTCCGAGCCTGGAGTGCTTTCCCGCCGAATCGAGAAAGACCATGATCAAAGGCCGCCCGGACAAGGTCGCCTGCATCACCAGGCAGCGCCCGGCTTCAGTGATGTAGCCGGTTTTTTGCAGGCCGATGTCCCAGTCCGCACGCAGCACCAACCGGTTCGTCGTGTGGAACTGCAGATTGCGCCGACCCACTTCGACCTTCGCCTGATGCGACACGGACATTTCCCGGATGATCGGGTGCTGATGTGCCGCGCCGACGAGGGTCGCGAGATCGCGCGCGCTGGACCGGTTGCGGCTCGAAAGGCCCGTCGATTCGACAAAGCTCGTGTCGCCCATTCCCAGCTCTTTGCTCTTCGCGTTCATCGCCTCGACGAAGGCTTCGCTGCCCCCGGGGAAGGTTCGCCCCAAGGTGTGTGCTGCGCGGTTTTCCGAGGCCATCAGCGCCAGGTGCAACATCTCGCTGCGCGTGAGCTGCGTGCCCACCTTCAAGCGCGATCGGCTGCCCTTTTCCGTGTCGACGTCGTCCTGGCTGACCGTGAGCAATTCGCCCAGCGGAATTTTCGCCTCAGCGATCACCAGGGCCGTCATCAGTTTCGTCAACGACGCGATGGGAAGCACCGCGTCGGCGTTCTTCGATACCAGGACTTCACTCGTCTCCTGGTCGATCACCAGTGCCGCGCTCGATTTGAGTTCGAGCGCGTCAGACGTCTTTCGCAGGCCCGCTGTCTCGGCAACGGACTGGCGGCGCGAGGCGTAAACCGACTTGGCGCTCGCGCGCCCTGGACTGACGTTCCTGTTCTTGCGCAGCGCCACACGATGCACTGGCCTCAACTCCTGCATTGACGCAGGTTGCGCCAAGAAGAGATCCGCGTCCGCGGGGGCCGGCACGGCCGCCGCGAGCGCGCATGCCGCAGACCCCGCCAATGCCAGAAATGCGGCACAAACGTTCAGCCTCAATGCCATGACGGCAATATTTTTCGCTCCCATGTTCGGAGTGTAGGCGAAGAGAAAAAGTCGCGCAATATCAAAAAGTTACGCGCGCTTCGTGAAGTCGAATCTTGATTGAGAAAAACGACCGTGACGGTGTTCACCCTTGCGCCGAAACGCGCTCCACCTTGCTCTCAAGTTTGTTCAAAGCGCTCAAATAGGCCTTGACGGATGCGACGACGATATCCGGATCCGCGCCCACGCCGTTCACGACCCTCCCCCCCAATTGAAGGCGTACCGTCACCTCCCCCTGCGACTCAGTGCTCCCCGAGGTGATCGCGTTGACGGAATAAAGCAACATCTCGGCGCCACTGTGCACGACCGACTCGACCGCCTTCAGACTCGCATCGACCGGGCCATTACCGTCGCTCTCGGCGTGGTGCTCGGCGTCCCCCGACAAGAACGCGACTTTGGCGTGCGGGCGGCCGCCGGTTTCGGAGCGCTGCGCGAGCGACAGAAAGCGATAGTGTTCATGCTGCGTCTTGACCGATTCGTCCATCACCAGCGCGAGGATGTCCTCGTCGAAGATGTCGCTCTTTCGATCCGCCAGCTCTTTGAATCTGACGAAGGCCGCGTTCACTTCGGTCTCGGATTCCAGCGAGATTCCCAATTCCTGCAGGCGTTGCCGGAACGCGTTGCGACCGGACAGCTTGCCGAGCACGATTCGGTTGGCCGACCACCCCACGTCTTCGGCGCGCATGATTTCGTAGGTGTCGCGCGCTTTCAGCACACCGTCTTGGTGAATCCCGGAGGCGTGGGCGAATGCGTTTGCGCCGACCACCGCCTTGTTGGGTTGCACGACGAAGCCCGTGGTCTGCGAGACCAAGCGTGACGCCGGGACGATTTGCGTCGTGTCGACGCCGATGTCAAAGCCGAAATAGTCGCGCCGCGTGCGCAGCGCCATCACGACTTCTTCGAGCGAGCAGTTCCCGGCGCGTTCGCCCAAGCCGTTGATGGTGCACTCGATTTGGCGTGCGCCGCCGAGTTGAACCCCGGCCAGCGAATTCGCCACGGCCATTCCCAGGTCGTTGTGGCAATGCACCGACCAGACCGCCTTGTCCGAGTTCGGAATGCGTTCGCGAAGCGATTTGATGAAGCTGCCGTACAGCTCCGGGATCGCGTAGCCCACCGTGTCGGGAATGTTGATCGTCGTCGCGCCTTCGGCGATCGCCGTTTCGAGCACTCGGCACAGAAAGTCCGGGTCCGACCGATAGCCGTCTTCAGGAGAGAACTCCACGTCGCCAGAGAGTTTGCGCGCGTAGCGCACCGACATTTTCGCCTGCTCGTACACCTGGTCAGGGGTCATGCGCAGCTTCTTCTCCATGTGCAGTGCGCTCGTCGCAATGAACAGGTGAATACGCGTCGCACTCCCGCCGTGCAGGGCTTCGGCGGCGCGCGCGATGTCACGGTCGTTGGCGCGGGCCAAGGAACAGACGACGCTGTCTTTGACGGTGTGCGCGATCGCCTTGACGCATTCGAAGTCGCCGTTGGACGATGCGGCAAAGCCGGCCTCGATGACATCGACCTTGAGCCGCTCCAGCTGGCGCGCGATGCGCAGCTTTTCGTCTTTCGTCATCGAGGCGCCGGGCGATTGCTCGCCGTCGCGCAATGTCGTGTCGAAAATGATGATCTTGTCAGCCATGTGAGTCTCCAAAAGCAAAACGGCCCGTTGCGGTTTGCAAACGGGCCGTAGCGACGATACGAAAACAGTCGATCAACGAGCCCCTTGAACTCCTAGTAGAAGAAGAATGTCGATCGAGCGCAAGTCTCTCATGCGGCGGAATATAGCACGCTGCGCCGCAGGGCTCAGCGGTGCAGGCCCTCTTCTTCGGGTTCGTCGGTGGAAGTGGCGATCACGCTCGCCCGTCGGCCTTTCATGCGCTTCCACGCGTAGACGCCGTAGCCCGACACGCCGTAAGCGCAGAAAAGCGCGAACAGCACGATCGGCGGGTGGATGTTGATCACGGCAATGGCCAGTGCGATGGCGACGATGACGATGAACGGAACGCTGCGCTTGAAGCTTACGTCCTTGAAGCTGTAGAACGGCGCGTTCGTCACCATC
This sequence comes from Burkholderiaceae bacterium, assembly GCA_040081145.1. Lineage (GTDB taxonomy): Bacteria > Pseudomonadota > Gammaproteobacteria > Burkholderiales > Burkholderiaceae_C > JAEMQF01. The sequence continues at coordinate 2,350 of JBEBHW010000102.1, read as the reverse complement.
GTCAGCCCGGCGTACAACGTGACGGCGAAGGCGGTCCAGGCCAGCCAGTCGATCTTGTTGACGCTGCGCAGACCGGCATCGTCCATGACCCAGATCAGGCCCATCACCAAGGCCGCTGCCGCCGGGCTCGGCAAGCCCTGAAAGTAGCGTTTGTCGACGACACCAATGTTGGTGTTGAAGCGTGCCAGCCGCAACGCCGCGCCGGCGATGTAGACAAACGCCGGAAACCAGCCCCACTTGCCGAGATCGCGCAAGGCCCATTCATAAACGATGAGTGCCGGTGCGGCGCCGAAACTGACCATGTCGCACAGGCTGTCCATCTGCTCGCCGAAGGCGCTCTGCGAATTCGTCATGCGCGCGACGCGCCCGTCCAGGCTGTCCAGCACCGCAGCGCTGAAGATGCCGTAGGCCGACAGCTCGAAGCGGCCATTCATCGCCATCACGATCGCATAGAAGCTGGCGAACAACGCCGCCAGCGAAATCGCGTTGGGCAGGATGTACAAACCCTTGCGTTTCGGCCTCAAGGGCGCGTTCGCCGCCGGGGCCAAATCGCTGATGGTGTCGGGCGCGTCTTCGACCATGATCGCGATTGGATCGGCAGGTCAGTTGCGGCTCTTGTCGACGAGCTTGTTCGCTTTGATCCAGGGCATCATCGCACGCAGCTTCTCGCCCACAACCTCAATCTGGTGCTCGCCCATCAGGCGCCGACGCGACAGCAGCGTCGGAGCACCGGCACGGTTCTCCAAGATGAAACTCTTCGCGTACTCGCCCGTCTGGATGTCCTTGAGCATTTGCCGCATGGTGTCCTTGGTCTTCTCGTTGACGATCTTGGGGCCGCTCACGTACTCGCCGTATTCGGCATTGTTCGAGATCGAGTAGTTCATGTTGGCGATGCCGCCCTCGTAGATCAGGTCGACGATCAGCTTCAGCTCGTGCAGGCATTCGAAGTAGGCCATCTCGGGCGCGTAGCCGGCCTCCACCAGAGTCTCGAATCCCGCCTTGATGAGTTCGACCGTGCCACCGCACAGTACCGCTTGCTCGCCAAACAGGTCGGTCTCGGTCTCTTCGCGGAAATTGGTTTCGATGATGCCGGCCCTGCCGCCGCCATTGGCCGCCGCATAGCTCAGGGCCAGATCCCGCGCCTTGCCGCTCTTGTCGGCGTGCACCGCCACCAGATGCGGCACGCCGCCGCCCTGCGTGTAGGTGTTGCGCACGGTGTGGCCGGGGGCCTTGGGTGCGACCATCCAGACGTCGAGGTCTTCGCGCGGCACGACCTGCCCATAGTGCACGTTGAAGCCATGCGCAAAGGCGAGCGATGCGCCCTGCTTCATGTTCGGCTCGACGTCGTTTTTGTAGACCGCGGCGATTTGCTCGTCAGGCAACAACATCATCACGACGTCGGCCTTCTTCACAGCCTCGGCGACTTCGGCGACGCGCAGGCCCGCCTTTTCCGCCTTGTTCCAGGACGCGCCGCCGCGGCGCAGACCGACCGTCACCTTGACGCCGCTGTCGTTCAGGTTTTGCGCGTGGGCGTGTCCCTGCGAGCCGTAGCCGACGATCGTCACGTTCTTGCCTTTGACCAAACTCAGGTCGGCGTCTTTATCGTAATAAACCTTCATCACTTGCTCCTTCTGTCTCTCGGGTGATTCAACATGGGCGGGGTTCGAACTCAAACGCGCAAGATGCGCTCGCCGCGACCGATCCCGCTGGTGCCGGTGCGCACGGTTTCCAAAATTGCAGTGCGATCGATCGCCTCCAAAAAGGCATCGAGTTTGCCCGCGTCGCCGGTCAGCTCGATGGTGTAGCTCTTTTCCGTCACGTCGATGATGCGGCCGCGAAAGATGTCGGCCATGCGTTTCATTTCTTCGCGCTCCTTGCCCACCGCGCGCACCTTGATCAGCATCAGTTCACGCTCGGTGAAAGCGCCCTCGGTCAGGTCGACGACCTTGATGACTTCGATAAGCCGATTCAAGTGTTTAGTGATCTGTTCGATGACTTCGTCCGAGCCTGTGGTGACGATCGTCATTCGCGACAACGACGCGTCTTCGGTCGGCGCCACGGTCAGGCTTTCAATGTTGTAGCCACGTGCGGAAAAAAGGCCGACGACACGCGACAAGGCTCCGGGTTCGTTTTCGAGGAGCAGAGCAATGATGTGTTTCATTATTTGAGATCAGCGTGCCCTGCGGTGAACTGGCGGTAACCAGCAGACCTTGGCGACGCCGAGTCGCTGAAGAGTGTTGACACGGGTCGGAGACCGGAGGCTCAATTCACCAGGGTGGCCCTGTCGGTGCGGTAGCTCCGACTAACCCGTTCCCTGGTTGCTTGAACTACAGGTCTTCCGAGCCCAACA